>JAIORE010000443.1 GCA_021108315.1 Candidatus Cloacimonadota bacterium | reverse complement strand
CGCCGACAATATGAGGAAAGTATCGATTTCAAAGATGAATATCGTTATCGGAGTGTTCAGAATTGCAAAATATCTCCAAAAAGTGCATAAAAATGTCTATGTTTTAAATTTTAAATCTGATTTTTTCACTATGAACGAATTTACAACTAAATTTGCTGCATAAATGACCATTTCTCACTAAAATTTATTAAAATTTGAAAAATCCGAAAACTTGAACAAGGGAATGATTTCTCTTTTTACGAGTTCGTCATTTTTAACTACCGAAAGAATTTCAAGATAATATATAAATGTGCAATATTACCAGATATATTGTAGCTAACTTATTGAAAAGGATGGTGTGAGATGTGAACAGTCTCTCATAAAACAATAAATTCTTTAACTTTTTAATTTGACATAAAAAACATGAAAAAAATTTTGCAAAATAAATAATTATAAAATTAAAAAGGAGAAAGTAAATGAAAAAAACAGCATTTATTTTGATTATTGTATCAAGCCTCTTATTTTGGTCTTGTGCAGAAAAATCACCGTTGAAGATTGATAAGTTCGATTTAAACGAAGTAACGTCACAAGCTTCTTTCAACAGAAGCAACCTAATGGATGGAGATGATTATTCCGTTGGTTATTATAACGGAAACATTCAAACCACAAAAGTGAATTTGGAATGGGGAAAGAGTAATTCGGATAATTTTTTATGTTATAAGCTTTTACGAGATGGAGAATTATACACTTTTAGTGATGTAAATTTTACAGCATTTTCCGATACGTTATTAGCTCAAGATCAAACTTATGATTATAAGATATTTACAGTAACCACAGAAGGAAATATTGCATCAGATACACTTACAATCAAAACTCCTAAATGGGAAACACCTTCGGAATTACAAATCACAGGTTTAAACTTCAATACTGTAGAAGTTTTTTGGGCAGATAATTGCGAATCAGAAACAGAATACAGAGTATATTTGGAAAAATATGACAGTTTTGCTTTCCAATTTGTTATGGTTGATTCTATCATAAATTCTCAAAATGATGATAAGGCTATTTTTACTGATCTGGAGGACAGTTCTACATATCGTTTTAGTGTGAAAGGAGATAATCAATGGGAAGAATATACCAATTTAGCAGTTAGTAACAATTTTTATACTCCCTTCAATTTTGACCCTCCTTCAAATTTATCTGTAAATCATATTTCAGAATCTAATGCGATTAAACTTAATTGGGATGATAATTCAACAATGGAAACAGGATTTGAAATCGAACGAAAAATTGGAACTGGCAGCGAATTTGAACTTCTTATCTCTGTTGAAGCGAATTTCATTGAATACACTGATAATGACACTACCTCTTTTGAAATTGGGGATAATGCAGTTTATCGGATTCGTGGATTTAATGATTATGAGGAAACAGTTTATACGGAATATTCGAATATAGATTCTCTAATAATTATTGATTATTTCTTCGAAGAATTAAATGTTGTGATGGATGGTTTATCAGCAAATTACGAAAATATTACAAATATTATTCCTAATAGATATGATTTTTCTGGAGGATTTTCAGGCTACTATATATACGATGGCGGAAATGATATGTACAATAATGGCAACAAATTGAATACAAACATTGATGCAGATATTCATTATTCTAACTATATAATTTCAAATAGTGACAGTTTTGGTGAAGATGGCAAATATTTCACTACAAAATTCCCCGGTCTATTTGTAATGGCAGCAGATATAAATGAAATAGAATTCTTTGAGATAAGTGGTGGTTTAGGGGCTGACGGGAACGGAGACGTTGATGGTGTAATTTTGGAAACCGAGTTTGAAGAACATCAATATCAGGGATTTGTGAAAAGAGTACATAATTCTTTGCAACCGTCTGTAAACCACTTGGTAATTATTCCCAAAAACGAAGAAGTAATTCAAAGTTATTCATCAGACACAGATTATGATGATCATACTATAAATAATTTAGAAAATACCAAACGCATTTACTATTTACTTTTTGCCGGAACAGAAGGTTACTATATTGATGATGATGCAATTTTGGCAATTATGAATGCGTTTTTAGCATCAATTTAGAAGGAGAATAAAATGAAAAAAATATATTTAATACTCACTTTATTTGTGCTCTCATTGGTTTTTCTTGGAGCACAAGAACCTGTTTCCGTGCGTAGTCAAGCTTTGGCAAATGTAATTGATGATGATTGGGATTATATCTTTGATCCTATCGAACTTAACTTTATTTCAGGAACGTATTTTTATACAAATTTGGCAGATTTCAATAGCAAATTTGATCTTGATACAAATGATAACTGGTATGATTTCAATTGGGATAATGAAAACAGAGCTTTTCTTTCCGAACTTCCCCTCGGAATTGCTTTTAATAATCCATTTATTAAAAATTTAAATCATTCATTTCTGCTCAGATTACGGAATTCAACTGTTTCCGAACCAGTTATCGGTGGAAACGGAGAATCTCAAATTGAAAATGTAGAATATAATGATGTTAACAATGATGGGATTTACGATAATAAAACATTGTCTTCAATGAATTACGAAAATTATGATATTGATAATAAAGTTGCTTTTGTCTTCAATAACAGTATCAAGCTTGGTAAATTTGTATTTGGACTAAAAATAGCTTCCGAAAATAGCGAAACAATTGCTGATGAAGCAACTAATGATATGGGTATCTGGAATTTTGGAGGATTTCTCAACACTGTTCAGGAAGGTAATTATGGTTTTGGAGAAAGTGAAGAAATTTTTTTAATAGATGAAGATTATACCGATTATATCTATTCAGAAAATGGTGATTTCCAAACAACTAACGAAAATAACAATATGAGAGTTGCTCTTTCTGCGATGAAAAAAATCAATCTCAAAAATCTTACTCCTGAATTTAGATTTGATTTGAACTTCAGAAAAATTTCTAATAATCGAACCGAAACAGATGATGTTTATTCAGGAAATTATATTCAGTATACTGCTCCTGATAGTGTTAATAATCAGGATATAGATCAAGGATCAATTAGTGATTCATTTTATTCACTAACAGAAGAATCAGGTTTTATTACAAATTTCGGTTTTTCTTTAAAGAATATGTTTTCCGACGATGTTGCTCGTGATAATGCAGGTTACTGGTTAATCGGTTATAATTTTGGTATTTTAAGCGGTGATTATGAGAATTCAGAAACATCTAATCTCACTACTTCTGAATCTTATATTGATGCTGATACTCCGGAAAATAACTGGATCGAAAATACTACCGAAGTTGTTTCTTTAGAAGATAAAGGTGATTTATCTGGCAATATTTCACACTTCTTTACAAAAGTAAATCTACCTTTGAACAATAATGTTTATTTTGGTCTTGGAGCTAATTATAATTATAATTTTCTTGAAAGAAAAACAAATTTCTACGATACTACAATCTCCGAAACAGAACATATAGAAAATATTGAATTTGATACAATTGAAGATATTCGTATTTCCAATAATGAAAAACGTTCAGCAGATAGAACTTATCAAAAACAAAATTCTATTTTTAGAATTCCAGTAGGATTGGAATTCAAAATACCAAAAGCAGATCTTACCAATAATGATAAATTTGGGTTGAGAAATTTCTGTTTTAGGATTGGAACTACATTCATATCTCAAAAAATTATTGAGAATGATAAAAAACAGATCATAGAATCTATTCCTAATACAACAATCACGGAAAATGGTGAAGGTGATGTTGATATTAACATTTCTGATAATGATTATTCTTCAATTAGCACGCATTCAAAAGAAGTTTCCGGTAAAAAAATCTTTACTGCCGGAATAGGATATGAGCATTCTAAAAACCTAAATATTGATCTCGGTGGAACTATTGACGAACAAGGCGATAATTACACAATTGGTTTGTCATTTTCACTAAAAAAATAAGAAAGATTTGGGAGTTGTGATAACTTCCTTAAAATGTAAAGCCCTTTTCCAAATAGAGAAGAGGGCTTTTTTATTTGGATAGTATTTTACTCTGTATTTTATTTCTTGCTTCTTACTTTTATTTTCTTCCTGTTTTTCTTTCAAATCCTGAAAATCTCTTAATCATATAAATTCCGTTAGATAGAATGTAAATAAATCTTAATACTTTTTTCAGGTTTTATCTAACAGGGTAAATCATAGTTCAGACATTTTCTTTTTTTTAAAATTGATGTTGACACTAAAATGACTCAATATTTTTTGTCTCATAATAAATGAAGATTTGGGATTAATAAATGATTTAAATCATTTTGAATTAAAGAGATTCAGATTCCAACTGGAAAAAGAATATCGTAGTTAGATTATTAATTTTAATAGAATTATATTGTGTGAGTGATTTTAATATATTGCTTAAATAGATAGGATATGAAGATTTAAGCAGTCTAATATGTTTGATGTCCAAAAATTTTGCTAACTTAAGGCAAAAAACTAATGAGAACTTGTACGTTATGTTTTCATTAGCATTATCTAAAAAAAACGTACGAGAATTAGGAGAATAGATGAATATTTATGTAGGAAATTTGTCATATGAAGTGACAGAAAACGAACTTCAAGAATTATTTGAAGAGTATGGTTCAACAACTAAAGTAACAATTATTAATGACAGAGACACTGGAAGATCTAAAGGTTTTGGTTTTGTTGAAATGGAACAAGCTGCTGATGCAGAAAAAGCAATCCAAGAATTAGACGGACAAGATTTAAAAGGTAGAAACCTTAGAGTTAACCAAGCCCAAGATAGAGCAAAACCAAGACGAAGAAATTGGTAATATTTTATCTCACTATACACCGGATACTTAATGTATTCGGTGTTTTTTTTTTGCCAAAGATTTTAAATGACTTAACCATACACTAAGACCAAACGTTTCTTTTTACGTTAAAGAAAGTTAACAAAAGGGATATAACATAGATTGAAAACTTAGGTATGATTTAACAATACTTGAAAGATATTTATGAATTTCTTGTTCACATTTGTCCTTATTAATTTTTGCCGATTTTTACAGAAAATATAAACATCACATTAATCTGTGTAAATGTATTTGCCAAAATTTCCTCCTAATATGTTGCCCATATAGAACTTAGATTGATTTTCTCATTATTCCCCAAAGCTTATGCTTTGAACTAGTGGAAAAATCAGATTTAAAATTTAAAATATAGACATTTTTATGCACTTTTTGAAGATATTTTGCAATTCTGAACACATTGATGGCTAAAGCTTTCAATTTTTGCCCGAATTTCATCTTTTCTAACCCACGATACCTTGACCTACGAACACCGGTCATATGTATAAATCGTGAGTTGGTTGCCTCTATTCCACTCCGATAACGATATTCATCTTTGAAATCGATACTTTCCTCATATTGTCGGCG
>JAIORE010000455.1 GCA_021108315.1 Candidatus Cloacimonadota bacterium | reverse complement strand
CAATAAGCCCTCAAAGATAATGATTTGTAAAGATTATTTTTTTACAGCCACTAATCTTTATTGTATCTTGAACCACTTGTTTCATAACAATTCCTAAAAAAGTTTAAATATTGACTTCAATAATAAAAAATTATAGTTGGTAATAATCAAAAAGAGAAATCATTTGGTTGCAAAATAAAAATTATTTAGATTTTAAAAAAGGAAAAACAATGAATCTCAATTATTACGGAATTTCTGCAAAAGGGAAAAAATCTCCTGAAAATGAAGATAACTTTCTTTTACCAATCAAAAATGATGTTTACAAATTAGTACCTGATACAAAAAATAAAGGTCATCTTTTTCTATTGTGCGATGGAATGGGCGGAAGTAGGGCTGGAGAAGTTGCAAGTCAGCTTTGTTGTGGATGGTTTTTTAAAGAATATTACGATAATAGCGAAGAAATCGAAGACATTCATAGATGGATGGAAGAAGAGATAGATAGCCTTAATAATCGCTTATTCCAGCTTTCAGAAGAATATGCGGAGTACAACGGAATGGGAACAACACTGGTAAATTTGCTCATAAAAGATGATATTGCCTATTTCAATAATGTTGGAGACAGCCGTTTGTACCTTTTCCGTAATAATGAATTGAAGCAACTTACCGAAGATGATTCAGAAGTTTGGAAACTTTATAAAGCTGGCTTGATAACCAAAGATGAAATCCTGATTAATCCACGTAAAAATATAATTACACGAGCAATTGCTACTAGATCTTTTATTGAAGTTCATAAATATACGGAAATAAAAACAAAATCAAGGGATATCTTCATTCTTTGCTCAGATGGATTAACAGATTTTGTAAAAGATTCTGAGATTGCAGAGATATTAAAATCAAAAATTAATATTGTAGAAAAAACTAAAACCTTATTAAAAATAGCAAAAGAAAATAAAACTAATGATGATACGACTATTATTGGAGTTCTGGTTGAGTGAAAAATAATTTATAAGTAACTTCATTACTTAAAACCATCATTATTGGTTTACTCCAAAGGAAAAAAATATGAAAATATTAGATAATATCTATTTTGAAAAAGGAACTGAGAAATATTTCTATACAATTGCAGAAATTGAAAAATCAACATCAGAAGCAAAAGAAAAATACGAGCAAAATAGAACACTTTCGAAAAAACTTAAACATTGGTTTGGTTCAAATCAGACTGTTATGGAGATAAATGAGGATCTTCAAAAAACTTATGAAGAAAAGATGAAAACAAAAAAGGTTCTGGAAATATCTCGAATTCTTTCAGATCTATTGAAACGAGCCAGATTTTGTTGTGAAGCCGCAGATTTCAAAAGCTTAGATTTCATAAACTTTTATAATAAATTGGAAAAAGAATATATCAAACTTTGTGAAGATTATGTAACAAATAGTTTTGAAAAAGCAGATAAAATGGATAATTGGGAACCGGTAAAACAGGCTTTGGCAGTTTTGAAAGGCAAGAACAATGATATTCGCTCGCAAATTGATAAAATTGACAATATGATAATGCTAAAAAAAGTATTAAACAATATTGAAAAAACATTCTCTTCCTTCAAATTCAATTATGAAAATAGTAAATTGGAAAAAGTTAAAGATGAATATTTAAGCATTTCACATCTGGAATTAAAATCTGAATACAAAATATTTTTTGAACAAATTGATAAAATAGTTAGTGATAGTTTTCAAAAACTCACTATAATTCTAAAAACAAAAATTGAAAAGGAAAAGAAACAAAAAACTCCGTCTGCTACCTTTCTTATGAGACAAATGAGTGACTACATCAAAATTGAAAAGGACTTTGAGTTGTTTTCTTCTGCATATAGAAATCATAAATATGATGAGCACTTAGAAAAATTGAAATCATTCATTGAGAGTTTTAATGGCATTCTTGAAGCTGAGAATAAGGCTTTTGAGAGAATTTGTAAAATAAATGAACCGGATAAACGAATAATTGAGATTACTAAAAGAAATAACAAAATTTCAAATCATCTGGATCAATTTATTTTAAATTATAAAGAGGTGATTAAAGAAAGAGAATTGCTGACAAATATTCAAAAAGAATATCAAACGGAATTGGCACTTTATGAGGAAAAAATTGCGTATAAAGGTGATCTCTGTCTTCTGGAAAATCGAAGCAAACATCGTTATCTATTTGTAAATCAAGATAAAATTGAATTTGGTAGGCAATCAGTTCCCAATATTTTTTATAAAGATGGTAAAATATTTATACCTTGGAACACTATTTCTGGAAATCACGGTTATATTGACCTCAAATCATTTATTTATTATGATAATAATTCGACTAATGGAAGTTTCTCCGCATTATCAAAAACACCAAAAAAGAAGATAGATTTAAAAACTGATAAAGATCTAAATTTTGGGAGACATATTACTTTTGATTTCAAATTTAATGATTCATATAGTTCATTCAAAATCAGTTGGATTGATTACAAAAAGATAGAGCATCTTATGTTTTATGAAACTCCCCAAGATTTTTTAGAAATATGGGCAAAACTCTATTTCATAATTTTTAAAGATAATAAACCTATTTTTATCTCAAAGCTTGATGGTAAGGTTTTTGAAAAAGTTGAAGATTCTGCAAATTTTTATTTCATAACTCCTAGTAGTGGAAAATATTATTTTACAGATATACAGAATAACATTAAGGATATATTGATAAAAAAAAATGGAAATAAAAATATGCCTTTGTTCGTTGAAAAGATTTAAGCACTACAAGGAAAAGTATTATGCCTTTTTGCAATAAATGCGGAACTATAATTGAAGATAGTGACAAGTTCTGCCCGAAGTGTGGTTCACCAAATAAATTATCTACAAATAGCGAATCTCCTGCTGGAACAATTCAAGAAAATATTTCATCATCTAAAACAATAAATGCAAATGAGCAAGGTGGATACGGTTTTGATCTCAGCAAACTTCCTCAAGGATACGAAATAGAAAATCGTTATCGAATTGAAGAAAAACTGGGTCGCGGTGGATTTGGAACTGTGTATAAAGCTTGGGACAACAATGTTGATAAATTCAAAGCCCTAAAAGTCATAGATAATATTTTTTATGATGACAAACGTGTAATTGCAGATCTCAAACACGAAGCTTTGTTATTGATGGAATTGAATTCAAAATATGTTGTTCGCATCTGGGATATTCATCTTAAAGGTGAGATTAAATTCATTGATATGGAATATATCGAAGGTGGTGATCTGGAAGATCTTCTGCTTTCATATCCAGATAGAAGAGTTCCTGAAAAAAAAGTGATAAAGCTGATTGAACAAATTTCTAAAGGAATGTCTGATATTCACAAACATCGTATAATTCATAAAGACTTGAAACCCCAAAATATTATGCTTACTCAAGCTAGTAATATTAAAATAATGGATTTTGGTATTTCGGAAACTTTTCGAAGCAGTAAAAGCAGATTAAAAGAAACCAGTAGAAGTGGAACTCCTGTTTATATGAGTCCTGAACAGTTATTAGGAAAAGATGTTGGTAGAGAATCTGATATTTGGAGCTTTGGATTATTGATCTATGAACTTCTTTCCGGTAAACAACTTTATAATGGACAATCTACCACAGAAGTTATGATGCAGATCAAAGAACGTCCTGATTATGAACCAATTGCAGGAATTTCTAATAAGACTAATAGATTATTACAAAAATGCATTAAATATGATTATAAAGATCGTTTCAGGAATTTTGGTGAGATTTCTGATTATTTTAATGAAATACCAAAGCCAAAGATTACTTCAAAAAAAATTGAACACAGAAATAAACCTGTAAAAAAATCTTATTTTTATAAAAAGAGAAAAGAAAAACCTCAAGCAAATTCTCCAAATATTGTAGAAGTGAAAAATATAGAAAAGAACTCAAAACTTAGATTAGACACAAAAATAGCATTAATCTGGATGGGTTTAAGTATAGTTTTACTTCTTATATTCTCCATAATTTATACAGAAAATGGGATAATGATCTCTACGATTGCATCAATTGTTAGTGGGATATTCTTGATCATTAAAAGACGAAAAAATATAAAAAATCTTGAAATCTCATTGTACTGGTTGGGGTTAAGTATTGTGCTTTTTCCTCTTTTATTAATTATTTTTGAGGAGATGGATATCTGTTTTGGTAGTTTTGATGACGATGAATTAGGTCCAATGGTTGCTACTATCATTACTATTATGAGCGGGATATTTATAATGTGGAAAAGACAGTGGGAAATTAAAGGAACTGAAATTTCAATTTACTGGTTGGGATTGGGTTTAGCTTTTCATTATCAAATAGCTGTAATTTTTGAGAGCTTGGATGTAGATTTTTTGGGATTTCACGACTTCGAAGCTGGTTTATTTGTCACTGCAATAGTTTTAGTTTTTAGTTTAGCATTATTAATCAAGAAAAGGTATAAGAAAATTAAGGGAGTAGAGATTGCTATTTATTGGTTAGGATTAAGTTTCATCATTTGTAATACGATATCATTCACATCCGGTCAGTATATTATGAGTATTTCTATATTTATTTCCCTTATTAGTGGTTTGGTTCTAATATTTCTCAATAGAAAAAAAATTAAGATTTGTGCAGTAGAATTTATATGGATATGCACTAATATTGTTCTTGGTTTAATATTAAAGAATTTCTTTTATCGAACTGGATATTTCTATGCTTCAATGGTGGCTATTTTGAGTGGATTCATTTTGGTCATGTTAAAACGTAAAAAAATTAAGAAAATTGAAACCGCAACATATTGGTTAGGATTTAGTATCGCTTTAAATTATCTTTTCATTTATATTTTTGAAGAAATGGGATGGCAGTTTTGGAATTTATATGATGAAAGATCGGGTTCTTTTGTTGCTGGTGTTATATCAATCATAAGTGGATTGTATCTTATTAAAAAAAGACGTGGAAATATCAGCAAAATTGAAAAAGCTATATATGCAACTGGTTTGATATTATTGATTATAATTTTTTCATTTATTAAGTAATGATAGTGTTTATTTGATTTTTTAAATTCTCCTCTTGAGAGGAGTACGGCTTCAGCCGGGAGGTGTGTGAATAAACTCAGGTAAGAATAACACACCCAGACTTGCTTCGCAAGCCACCCCTCTCAAGAGGGGATTAATTTAGAGTCAGCATTTTTTATGAAATATTTAAAATATAATCCAAAATTAAAAGAAAGAGCAAAATATCTTAGGAATAATTCTACACTTTCCGAAGTATTACTTTGGAGAGAAATAAAAAATAATAAACTGGGTTTTGATTTTCATCGCCAAAAGCCAATTGATAACTTTATAGTTGATTTCTTTTGTCCTAAGTCGCTGTAAATAAATAACCTTTACAAAGAGAAGTGATTTAATATTTTTGAATT
>JAIORE010000344.1 GCA_021108315.1 Candidatus Cloacimonadota bacterium | reverse complement strand
CGGAAATACCGAAATCAAATGCTCATGGCGAGATGACGTGGCACGCCGAACGTTAGCTACCACGGCAAGGAATTATAAATTTTCAAAAAATCATTAAAAAAATAGGATAAAATATGAAAAAGTTTTTTTTATTACTAACAATTACAATAATATATTTGTTATTAACCTCTTGTTTTCCTACTTCTGAAGATTTACATGAAACTGCAGAATGGAGCTGCTTAATAAATTCAGATGGAACAGGATTTGAGTGGTTAATGCGAGGAAATTATAGTTATGAAACTTTTACTCTGGATAGTAAAAAAATACTATATCAAAGTTCAGATGGATTTTATACTAGAGATTTTGCAGGGAATATTGAAAAAGTATCGGATGTTAGTGAGGATGTTATTCTTTCCAATACCCAACAATATTTTTTGCAATTTAAGAATAATGAAATTTTTCGAATTAATTTTGATGGCTCAAATGAAATAAATTTAACTAATACTCCTGATATAGAGGAAAAAACCGCTAATTTTTCCTTAGGTGATGAAAAAATAACCTATTCATCAAAAGAGGGTAACCTATACACTATCTCAATGATTGATATTGACGGGAATAATAAAATTGATGTCATATCCGACAGTACTGCAAGATTATCTAATCCAACTTATAATTTATTTAATAATAAAATATATTACCTATACGATGGAATTTTATTTTTGAAATCTATTAATATAGATGGTTCTGATAATAAAGTTATTGTTGATTCTTTAGGATTTAATTGGGGTAATAATTATATATTATCAGGTCGAGGAGAAAAATTAATATTTGTCTCATTAAATAGTGAACTCAAGCTTTATGATATTGAAAGTATATCGGATATTTTTTTATATTATCCCTATTCTCCAAAAAATGGTAGTAAATTAGCACAATTTTTTAATAATGATGAAACAATAATATTTGGTTCAGATACAAAAATATATTTTATTGACATTGAAGAAACCAACTTACAAGAAATTACTGAAGGATATTCACCAGTTATATCTCCAGATGGAGGAAAAATATTTTTTATTCGTGATCGCGAATTACCTGTTGAAGATTAATTATTAAAAATAAGCAGGAATTGACAATAAGTAGCATCAATTTTTATTGCATCAAAAGATAAATGGAATATTAATAAAGTCTTGTATGAGGGAAAAATTAATGAAAAACAAAACGGTATATATAATTGCTGGTGCAAATGGTTCAGGGAAAACAACGTTTGCAAAGGAATTCATAAAAATTCCCAGTATTGCTTTTCTCAACGCAGATGAGATTGAAAGAGAATTCAACCCAGATGATATAGAAGGTGGAAAAATTAGAGCTGGGAGAATCTTTTTTAAACGGCTACATAAATTGATAGTGAGTAAAAAAGATTTTGTAATAGAATCAACTCTTTCAGGAAAATCTTTAGTTTCAATTATTAAAAAGTTAAAAAGTAATGACACAAAAATAATTCTTCTATACATATTTCTTGATAGTATTGAAATAACAATTGATAGAGTTCGAGTTCGAGTAGAAGAAGGTGGACACAATATACCAACCAAAGATATAATTCGTAGATATCCACGAAGTATTAACAATTTTTGGAATTTATACAAAGATTTTGCAGACGAATGGCAATTGTTTTACAATGGGGAAGATAATATTATTCAAACTGCATTTGGATGTAAAAATAATTATAAAATAATTGATGAAGAAAAATATAAATTATTCAAAAGGGGTTTCAATGCTTAAAGCTAAAAATTACGATCGGTTTTTAGAAATGACTAAAATATTTCAAAGAGCGATAAAAAAAGTTCAAAAATCACATCGGGAAAATGGTATACCAAATGTTTACTCTAAAAACGGGAAAATTGTATGGGAATTACCAGATGGAACTTATGTGTCAAAAAATCCATTAAAAAATACAAATAAATGAATATAATTGAAAATTTGCAGTAGCTAACAAACGTATCAGAGCTCAAATTGAGAGAAAATATGAAAGAGCTCCGCATACGCAGGGCATTATGCCTAATAAATATTAAACACTTTATGTGAGTATGAATTGGGAAATTATTAAAAAACATATTTGTATCTTTAAGGAGATTATTATGAGAAAAAAGATTTTCATATCATACTGTTGGAAAAATGAAAGCATTGTAAATGACATCGATATATCTTTTGCAAAAGATGGAGTAGAACTTATTCGTGATAAAAGAGAGACTGAATATAAAGATAGTTTCAAAGAATTTATGAAAAAAATTCGTTCTATGGATTCTGTTTTAATGATTATAAGTGACGCTTATCTCAAATCCAGAAACTGTATGTATGAGGTTTTAGAAACACTAAAAGATGAAAACTATAAAGAACGAATTTATCCAATAATTATTCCTGATGCGGAGCTTTACTCACCAGCAAAAAGACTAAAATATCTTGATTATTGGAAAAATGAATACTCAACGTTAAAAGAGGCATTATCAAACTATTCACCTGAAGAAGTAATTTCCGTTACAAATGACTTAAAAATACTGAGAGATATTAATGGTTCAATTGTTGATTTCATTAGCATTATTAGTGACTTGAAGAATATTCCTTTAGAAGTATTAAGAAAGAATGATTATAAAGAGATCAAACAAAAACTAGGTCTTCAGATAATTTCAAGAATAAAAATCAGGTATGATTTATTGGATCAAGAGGATATTAGCCATGCAGGTGCCAAACGCTATTCTGCTCGAATACTAATAGATAGTAAATATTCAAGAAAAGAAGTAAAAGAGGTTATTAACGAAGTAACGGAAAATTTGTTTAACAGCAATTATTATAGGAATAAACAAATTAAAAATCATTTCGGTAATAAAAAAGCTGATGTTATTTGGTTATTTATCGCCAGCAGACTTTCTGATGTAAATAACTCAAATTGGATTTGCATAACAAGTTGGATAAATCCTGATTTAAATGAAAACATGAGACCTCTGGATATGCAAGGAAATGATTCCATAGGTGAGATTAAAATTGAGTGGAATGATAAATACCAAGAACTATCTGAATTTTACGATGATTTCTTAATAACTAAAGATAAATATTTGGATCAGCATGATAATCTAATTCTTAGAAATGCAAAGATCATTAAACCGTTAATTTTCTGTTTTAATGACGAACTAAGGAATAATGGTAGTTTTAAGTCTGTAATCAAGTACACAAATGATTATGAAAAATTAGTTAATAAAATTTATAATGAAGCTAATAATATACATTTAGCTCCCAATGATTGTAAAGAGTTAGATAAGTTAACTCAATCTTATTTTGCACATAGTCATAATTTATTTCTTTATTACTCTAAGAAAGGCCTGGAAACTTGGAATGCAGATAATCGGATATATTTAATTAAACAAGACATTAATCAACTAAATGAGTTATCTGATAAAATTAAAAATGAGCGTAGTAGAGTAGAGTATACAAACACGAGTGAATATTTTAATAGAAAAAATATCGCACTATATTAAAAGTAATTCTACTCCTCATACAGTTTTGTTAAATTTCATTGAACTAACTGCTTCATAAAATTCACAGTTGAAGGCGAGTTCTTCAATTCTAAACAATTGTCAAAAGGTGATTAGGCATAGCCCGAGCATTATGCCTATATTTGAGTAGATAGTTTTAGTTCTTGGACGGAAAATTGATACGTATTTTTGAGAAACATATTCGGAGGAAACAGTAAAATGATAATAGAAAAATATATGCAATTGTTGTTATACCACCCGTTGGCAATAATTAAAACCGAGAGATAACAATTAATGAAATTGACTATTAAAAAGAGGAAGGCTTTAAAACTTTTAAGTGATAAAATTAGTTCGGGATTACTGGAACTTGAAATGGTTAATAGAATACAGAACCAAAATGAATATGACAATGCTCTAGATAGCCACGGCTTATGGTTGTATTCTACAGCTGATCTACTTGGACAAATATTTGACGATGATAGATTTGCTAAACAATTTAAGGATGTCGGTTTGATTCTTCCCGAAGAAAAGACATTTAGTGAAAAAAAGTTATATTTTATCTCTAATGTCAAAAATGATATAGAAAGTCTATGGCTGATTAAAATGGACATTAATAAGAATATTTATAAAAGAGACAAAGAATTAGAACTTTCTTATGATGGAATTATCAATTACTTTAAGCAAAATATATTCTTTGCGATTATTCTAATTATAGTTGCGTTTGTAATAGGTATAGGTATGTTTTTTGATGGTATTGATAAAATTGAAAAAAAAAGAAAAGTTATATTTTCTGTAAAAGAAAAAAATGAAGATTTGACAATCATTGATTCAAAAGTTTCAGTCTCATTTGAAAAATTTGATTTTCGATTATGGGAAGTGAAAAAAGATTTTAAATCCTTTGTTTCAGTGTGTGAATACTCAAAGAATAACAAAAATTTATGTGTAAGTGATTATTCTAGTATTCAGCTTTTCGATAAGGATTACCTGAAAATATGGAGTGCAAATTCTCAAAATTGTTTTTTTAAATTCAGTTCTGATAGTAAATTTATTGCAATTGCTAGGCATCTTGAACGTAATAGATTTGCAATTCTTAACATTCAAAGTAAAATCATACTATACACAGATACTGTTTGTGCAAAAACTTACAGTATTTCCGCAATTGCCTTTAGTCCAAAAAATGATTTACTGGCAATTGGCACAAATCAAGGAAGACTATATGTCTACAACACTAATGATTGGAAATTAATCAATAAAGATGGATTGTATTCAAAATGGGGTACCAGTACCGCCGACTGGGGTAGTATTGTTAACTTACATTTTGACAATTCGTCAAATAATTTAGTTATATCTGGTTCTTTTAACAAGTTAGTAATCTTTGATACTAAAAATTGGAATATAAAAAAAACGTTAAATGTTGATTGTCGCTTTTTATCTTTTAGTAGCGATAATAAGTACTTAATAATAGATAAGGACAGGAAATTAGTACAAGTATATAATACTACAACATTCGATTTAATCGATGAATTCGATCCTGGAAAACATGAGATAACGAATTTAGCATTCACTCCAGATAGTAGATATTTTGGAGTGTCACAGGAAAAGGGAGTTTTTAAAATTTATGAAATATCAAGCTTTACAGAAAAATTTAGATATAAGAATAAGAGAACTAGGGATTTTACAACTTTTGACTTTAATAGTAATCAAGAAATAGCAATTGGAACATTTAAAGAATTACATATTTTGAGATTATGGGATTAGTAATTATTAATAATAGGTACACAACACGCAAAATAAATTAGAGTTAACTGAAATGTGTTTTCATAAAAGATTGATTTTTTTTAAGAATAGGCATAACAAACTAAGGATTTCCCCGCATCCGCATGCGTGGAAATCTTGTTGAACAAGCA
>JAIORE010000182.1 GCA_021108315.1 Candidatus Cloacimonadota bacterium | reverse complement strand
GTTACAAAACCGCTTTTAAAGGTTGAATTCATAATTTTTCATTTCCTATTTTTAAAATTTTAAAGATCAAAATCTCTAATAATATTTCCGCTTTCAAATTTAATGATTTCAGATCAATATCTGCTTGTAAGAGAAGATCGAATACTTTTGGTAATTTTTTCAGATTATAATTATTGGCAAATCCTAAGTAACTATTTCGATATTTATAAAAAACATCACGCAGATGCTGATCAACAATTTCTCTATCGGAATTATTTCTAACTCGCAGAGCATTTATCATCCATAGTTTTGTAAAAAAACGAGTTAAAATTGTCACCAATATCACACCGATTTTACTTGCATCTTCATTTTCGATAAGATTTTGTAAAATCTCCAGAGATTCTTTTTTACGCTTACTTCCTATAGTGTTTTGCAGGTCAAAGATTTTATTTTTACGTGAAAATCCTACGCTTTGTTTCACATCAGATAAGGAGATAAAATTACTATCTCTGGAAATCAAAATCAACTTCTCAAATTCATTGGCAGCAATCAGAAAATCAAGCTCAATGCTGTTGGAAAAAAATTGCATAGCTTCATTATCCATTCTTTTTTTATTTTTTTGAAGTTCGCTTCTAAGCCATCTCATAATATCTGTTGAGGAATATGGTGGTTTGCAGTTAATTGTAATTCCTATTTTACAGAAATCCTTATAAAAGGAAGTACGAGCATCAATCTTATCTGCCAAAATAATGAAAACCGAACTTGAAAGTGGATTCTGAAAATATGTTTTTATTCTATTAAGTTCATTCGCTTTAAAATAATCCAGATCTTTTAAAACCGTAATCCTTTTTTTAGCCAAAAACGGTAACATCTCCAGATTTTCCAAAATAATACTCGGAGAAGTAGAATCTCCATACAAAATCGTTTTATCAAAATCGCTGCTATTTTCATCAGTGAATTCTGCAAGAATCTGAGATAGAACTCTATCTTTCAAATAATTTTCATTACCAAAGATCAAGTAATTTGTATTAGTTTTCAAATACGAAAACTGACCAAAAAACTCATAGGAAGCAAAGCTTGTTTTTTGTTTTTTCATTTTATTCTCTATGTGTTTCACTTTGTTAATTTCTTTTCCGTTTTATGCTGAATATGTAGATGCTTTGATAGAACAACAAATCTTAAATATTAAATAATAATATTCAATTCTTCGTGTTAATTCGTGTTAATGAGCTTCGCAGGTCTCCCTTTGGTCGGCTCGTGGTTTCATCTTCTTCGGTTCTCCCAAATTCAGTTCAGTAAGAATAGCACCAATAGTGCTAAAAATACTGAAAATAAAGAATCTCCAGACAAAATCAAAAACAAGTTCTTTCATGTCACCATTGAAAATAGTAAAATAAGTTGCAGTAGAATACAAAAGAGCGATAAAAATTCCATTCAAGGCAGAGAAGATAATTCTTTTAGAAAATGGTAATCCTTTTGCTCCAAGTGTAATCAAAGAACCACTAAAATATGGAATAAGAATCACAATCCACCAAATTTGTTTCAGAGAAGGGACAATCTCCATCGAATTCAAATAGAAGCGGTCAGTAAACAAAAAGATAGAAGTTGCTATCATAGTAATAATCGGAATATGCCAAATTTGTGATTTTTGTTGTGCTCTTATCTCCTTTCGTAAAGTCATCTGTCGCCGGATTGTGAGAGGTAAATTATAAAAAATTCCGTAAACCCAATGTTCCAAAAGAGCTCCGTGTTCACCAAAAACCGGAACAACATGCACAGCTTCCGTTGCCCAATGTCCAGCCATAAAACGTGCTAAAGTTGGATAATGATAGGTCATCTGAATTGGGAAAGCGAGATAGCCTACATATTTGAAAAAAGCGAGAAATACAGCGATATTATAATTTTTGAAATCTCGTTCCTTAATCACTAAAAAAAGTACATACAATCCCCGAGTTAGTGAACCCGGAGAAATGGGAATAACCTGAAAAAGTGCAATAATTCCAACACCAACACCCCAAGCTTGTGCTCGTGGCATTTCCGGATGTGAGAGAACATAATAGATTGCTATAAACACAGAAACAACTTGCGTAATTGGCACTGTACAAACGTGAACGGCAAGGCTTTTCAGATATTTTTGAATATATGGTTCTTTTATCTGGGAACGGATTACATCAGCATCTTCATCACTAAGAATTCTTTTCTTTTGCCCTTCTTCAACCATTTCGTGAAGCCATTGTTCACGAAGATCAGTATCAAAATACAATTTAATAGGACGTATGAAAAGGAAAAATAATCTCTCTTTAAAATAAGCTTTGTCAGTAAGAAATTTGTGTAATCCTACCGGAAGAATAGAAAAAGGTAAATTACTCAGAAATTTCCAATTGGAATTGGAAATTAGCAACGCTTTTTTCTCATCAATCCGTTCATCTCTTAGCCAGACTATCGCTTTCTCAGCGGCATTTCCTTTGATAGCTTTTATAAGATATTTGGGATTGAAAAGGCTAAAATAATGTTTTCGCCAATCTGATCTTCCCAAGAATTTCACAATAAACTTTCCAATAATTGGGATAAAACATATTAGAAAAAAGATAAGCTGAAGAAATTTATTATTCTGGAGTTTTAAATCCATAGCATCATCTGTACTATTTTGAATTCGATAACTTTTTCTGCCACTTTCCAACATTGTTGACCACAATTTTTTACTATAAAATAGTCTAAAATGGTTGTGAGTAATATCAGGTACAGAGTTACGATAGATATCTTCCAATTGTTCGAGTTCATCCAAAAGAGGAAGCATATCTTGAAAAACTTCTTGATGCTTCTGAACGTAATTTCTAAGAGTTTTGGTGTTTCCTCTATCGAATTGAACCAAACTTCCCCGAGCAATTCCTTTGCCAATCAGCATAAAATCACCCGGACTCATAGGTAAAAATGGTAATAAAGCCAATCCGGCGCGGAAATCTACAGCTACTAAGCCTTTTTCAGGATCATCATCAAATTCATTGCGTTTCAAACAATTTGGCTGGCTTTTAGCAGTACTCCATTCATATTGACGAGCAAATTCATGACCACCCATTTCATGAAGTAAATCAACAAAATCATGCATAAATTTATGTTTTGCTCGAAATTCCGGTGAACCTAATTCATTTGTATTTATCTTTTTATGTCTAAGCCATTTTTTAAGGCTATCTATCCTTTCGTCAACTTCCAATTGCCAATCTCTACCGGAAACCCACTCACTTATTTCACCACAACTTCCGATGTTTTTGTCAATAAGAGTTGCAAAGATATCTACCACACTTTCTTCACTTCCAAACTTGACCTGTGCACCGCGACGGATAAATTTTTGCCAAATAGCCCCAGAGCGAGAAGCTGCTGAATTTACTTGCAATTGAAATTGTCCACCAAAACCAACCCAATAAACTGCGTTTCTAAAAAATAAAGAAAAGCCGGATGGCGCAACTAAGATTTTCATAGCATATAGATTACCGACTTTTAAACCTTCAACAGGTTCAGTGGATTCTATTTTAGTAATTTTTACACGGTAAACTTGTCCGGCAAAACCTCCACCTACGAATTTATCAATTACTAATGTGATAGTTGCTTTTTTGCCACTATAAACCATTGAAATATCGTAAGATAATTCCATTCCTTCATCGTATCTCTTTGTTCTAAAGGGGCGATGAAGGTTTACTTCGTTAAATTTTTGTGCCAAATCTTTTGTGATTTCAGCATTGTTTTTTATCATATATACTCCGATATTTTTATTAAATTATATCCTAAATAATTCTCTATTAGAACGCCGTGAACGGCGTATTATTTTTTAAAATTTTCTTTGTCCCACACCTGAAGGTGTGGGTTATTGAATGATTAATTTTTATTCAATTTCTTCATTAATAGCCCCTAACTTTAGGTAGGGGAAAATGTGATAATAACGCAATCATTATGGCGTTCACGCCGTTCTTAAATCTCATTTCCGCAAGGGGTTCGGGAACGAGAAAACAGGCTTTGACGCAGAGCGTCATCTATCGTATTCCAACGCAGAGCATTGGAACAAGATAAAAAGATAATATCTTCAATAAAATTTTGGAAAATTATTCTTAAATAAGGAAGAGAGCGGTACTATTTCTAAATCCAATTTCTCGATTTTCTTCAGTATTCTTTTTAGATACTGATATTTGTTCTCATCAGTGCAATGAGTAATAACAACAATTTGTTTTTTCGTTTTCATCAGTTTTTTTAGAGTTTCAATTTTTTTTTGCATAGTTTTTTCTGAAATATCCGGTGTATCAAGGAAAAAATTGTTTTCCAGAGACGGCATTAGCATTTTTTGTGCAGTTTTATACGCAATTGATGAGGTTGTGGTTTTACTATCGAGAAAAATAAGATTGTGTTGATTGAGAGTGGTAAGAACGGTTCTCATCACATCTTTATCAGCAGTTACGAGAGAACCCATATGGTTATTCGCTCCAATGCAAAGGTTCAACTCTTTGATATAACCTTCCACTTTTTGTTTAATGATTTTGGGGGATTGATGAACATAAATTGCATTCGGACCAGGATTGTTTCTGGGATAACTCATTGGCTCCATCGGCATATGAATTAAAGTCTCGTGACCTTTTGCTACAGATTTTTCCATACATTCTTTGGAGTGAGGAAGATGAGGTAGAATTGCAAAATTTATAGCAGGATTAAGTTGAGTGAATTTATCCAAAAGCTCACCTTTATAATATCCAAAGTCATCAACAACAATGGAAAGTTGAACATCTGAACTTTTATAAACATCAGGCTTAGCATAATAGATACGAATTGTAAATAATTGATCATCAGATTCTTCTTTGAATGTGATTACTTGCCGATAATTTGCACCAATTTCATCTCCTTCAAGAAGAATCCCACCATTTTTTTCAATATTCCCTGTGAATAACATATTCGCATAATTCAAATCTAATTTTGCTTTATTTATTCCAATATAATAATAGATGGCATCCTCGCCAATCCATATTTTGTATGCTTTTGAAGGTATTTGAAGATCCTTTACTACTTCTGCGATTGATTCACTGATATTTTTTGTAGAAAGAATCTGCTTTGTTTCTACTTTTTTCATTTTTTTATTTGAAATTTGGATATCCGAATCATCTGTGAAATTTGAAATAAAATATATGAAAAATGAAATAATAATTACAATTAGAAAAACTATAACCAATCTGTTTGAATTTTTTTTTTTTTTTTCCCTTCTTCTTTTTACGGGCATTTTTTATCCTTATTGATTCTCTAAAATGAATTTAATTCCATTTTGGAAGAATGCTAAATCTGAAAAAAAAAGATGCTTATATAGTCAAGATTTTGTTTTATGATAATAAATTTCACTTTCAAGAGACTGTTCACCTCTCATCCCACCTTTTTCAATAAGTTAGCTGCTATAGCTTTGGTAATATTGCACA
>JAIORE010000037.1 GCA_021108315.1 Candidatus Cloacimonadota bacterium | reverse complement strand
GTTTCTGCTTCAAGAAGCGGTTTCCGATAATAACCCCAAAATCCATTATAAACAGAAATTTTTATTTGTGGGTTTGCTTATCCCACAACTGAAGTTGTGGGTTAATCCTATATTCATTATATCATTAACCCACAGTTTAACTGTGGGAAGAAATGTAACCCGAACACGTTTTTAACCACTTTAGTGGTTTAATATCAATTATGCAGAATTCTCAAGTTTATAAGAAATTTAGGAGGCAGAATGAAATATTTTTTTATTTTTCTAATTGTGTGTTTCACCACTACAATTTTTGCACTGGATCACAGCGGAACAATTAGTTCCGATGAATATTGGGATAATTCTCATAATCATTATATCGTCGGAGATGTTACCGTGAGCAACGGAGTAACTCTTACTATCGAAGCAGGATCACTCATCAAATTTTATGCAGGATGTGGTATGAATATCTATGGAACCTTGATCGCAAATGGAACTAACGCAGCCAATATCACATTCACCTCCAGAGATGGTGGTGCTACTCCTGGTTTTTGGGAATATATCTATTTCAATAGTGCTGATCCGGGTTGCATTCTCGATTATTGCGATATTTATTATGGAGGTTCTTCAAACGGAATACTCTATTTAAATAATTCAGGGAGTAATGTGCAGATTTCAAATTGTGATATCGAATTCAGTGGAACAAACGGATTTCACCTTCATGGAACCGATTCTCAAACAGTAACAAATTGTGTTATTGATAATAATGTCGGGCATGGAATTTATTGTGCTAGTTCTGACGCAGATCCCATTATTGCTAATTGTGAGATCAATTCTAATGGAGAATGCGGGGTTTATGGGGCTACCTCTTCCACTATTACTATTAGCGATTGCTCCATTCAAAATAACGGAAGTTATGCTATAAAAACTTATGCAAGAAATATAATAAATATTACTGGAAGTATGAACATTTTAGGAAATACGAACAATTCAATTTATGTTTTAGCAGGTCAAACATATGATAGCGGAACTTGGCTTAATCACGGAGTTCCGTACATCATTGGTGGAGATGTAACAATCTATGAGGGACGAACTATAACATTTAGCGAAGGTATCACTTTGAAATTTGATGATAATTATTGCTTTCGAATCAATGGTAGATTGATTGCAAACGGAACTTCTGATAATCATATTACTTTTACATCCAATCAAGCAACACCTTCCGCGGGAGATTGGAAAAATATCTATTTTTATATTTCCTCAGACAATTGTTCTTTGAGTTATTGTGATATTTTTTATGCCGGTTCAAGTTATGGAGCAGTTTATGGATATTACTCCGGCAGCAATGTTACCATATCAGATTGCACTATTCAATATAGTGCTACAAAAGGGATTTATCTCTATGATGATGATCCGGTAATAACAAATTGTGTTATTAATGATAATGGTGAACATGGAATTTATTGTACCAATTATTCTAATCCGGTTATTAGTGATTGCTCTATTCAAAATAATGGAAGTTATGCTATCAGAATTTATGCATGGAGTATTGTAAATATTACCGGAAATATGACTATTTCGGGGAATACAAACAATTCAATCTATGTTCTATCCGGTCAAACAAATGTTAGTGGAACTTGGTTTAATCACGGAGTTCCGTATATTATCGGTGGAGATGTAACAATCTATGAGGGGCGAACGATAACATTTAGTGAAGGTATCACGTTAAAATTTAACGGAAATTATTACCTAAATATCAATGGGAGATTGATTGCAAACGGAACTTCCGAAAATCATATCACTTTTACATCCAACCAAACAACTCCTTCTGCTGGAAACTGGCAAAATCTCTTTTTATACAATTCAGATGCAGGATGCTCTCTGAATTACTGCGATATTCTTTACGGAGGTTCGGACAACGGAGTAATTTACGGAGAAGGTTCAGGAAGTAATGTAAGTTTTTCCTTTTGTTCTATCCGTTACAGCGGAACAAAAGGATTTTACCTTTATGATTCTCCCACGATTGCAGACTGCACAATAAGTGATAATATGGAACACGGAATTTATTGCGTTAATTCTTCCGGCAATCCTGCAATTAGCGATTGTACTATTCAGAATAACGGGGATTATGCGATCAGAACTTATGGTAATAATGTAAAGAATATCACCGGAAATATGACAATATCGGGAAATACAAAAAATTCGATCTATGTTGCAGCAGATCATATCGAAAACGGGATGTGGAATTATCACGGAGTTCCTTATGTTATTGGTGGAAATTTAACAATTGATCAGGGGGATACATGCGGAATCGCTGCCGGAAACACTCTGAAATTCAATGGTGATCACTATATTTATGTAAGAGGTTTATTAAGAGCATACGGAACTTCCGAAAATCGCATCACTTTTACTTCCAATCAAGAAAATCCTACTGCAGGAGATTGGAAAAATATCTTTTTCTATTATTCATCAAGTAATTGTCTCTTGGATTATTGTGATATTCTTTACGGAGGTTCGGAAACTGATAGAGGAGCAATTTATATTGATGAAACAGGAGATCATGTTACACTGAATAACTGCAATATTGAATATAGTCAATATGCTGGTATCTTTCTTTGGGCAAATTCAGCTCCTTCAATTATTAATTGTGCTATCAAGAATAATAATCAATACGGAATCAGAATTTACGGTTCTAGTAGTCATCCTAGTTTTGGAAGTAATTTATCGGAATGGAATGATATTTATGATAATAACGGTGGAGGTGTTGGTAGATCGTTCAGAAACAGCACAACTAATAATACCGCAGAATATATCTATTGGGGAACAACCGACGAAACTGAAATCAATAATTTAATCTATGATGATGCTGATAATAGTTCTTTGGGAGTTGTTGATTACACACCTTGGACGAATACTGCTCATGATACCGAATATCCGATTGTAGAACCTGATTCTCCCCAAAATGTTATAATTTCTATTGTCGGAACGGAAGTTCAGATAGCTTGGTCAGCAGTTAGCGGAGCAACTTCCTACAAAGTATATTCTTCCAATGATCCCAATTCGGGATTTGAAGAAGATATTACCGGAACTTATGATGGTGAGAGCTGGAGTGCTTCTGTCCCATATGGAAAGATGTTTTATTATGTGAAAGCGGGGAACTTGGGGAAGGTAATTTACCTACGATTAAAATCGTGGATTATTGAGAATTATGTAAAAATTAGTTAATTGCTATTTTCATTCAGATACTAAATAAGTAATTATTTTCTATATCGTAAAGTTCATTTCATGACAGCTACTTAGTATCTTATTTTTTTTAAAATATTTTTGTATTTTTATGCAAAATATTTTTAATTGTTTCTGTAACTTATCTTAAATCAATAAATTACAGAGACAAAATTGTATTTGAATTTTAAACTTTGCGAGTTAGCTTCTTTGCAATGACTCCTTTTTGGCTCTTAGGTTTGAAGTTAAAAAATTAGATTATTTATGGGAATATTTTTGTTTGATTCACGATATATAGTGTGATATCCGAACATTTTTAAATAATAAAAAATTGTTAAATTCAAAGGAAAATTTTTAAAATGAAAAAAAAATATTCTACTTTTCTGCTTTTATTAATAATCACAATAATTTCTGCAACTGACCATTCTTCAGAAAATATATTTACTCAAAAATTAAGTATTTTAAGAAACAATTCTAATTCTTATCAGAATAGAACTCCAATAACAATTTCCTGTTTAGGAAATAGCATTACCAATGGTTATCCTTATGCCGGTACAGAATTTACTTATCCATCACGATTACTTGAAATGCTTGATACAGCTTATGGCTCTGGAATTATTAATGTGATAAATCACGGAGTAGATGGACATAGAGCTGATGAAGTTTTCGCTGATCTTCAGAACTTGAACTGGATGGAACAGGATAATCCTGATTTTGTTTTACTAATAGTGGGCGGGAATGACCTTAATCAAGGTCAATCAATTATTTCAACTGTTGCTGATGTGCAAAATATTATTAATTTTATTTCTTCTCATATCAATTCGGATGGTTCTCACCCTGCAATAATAGTTTCAGCAATGATACCAAATCTGCTTTCATCAACTTTGGGTTCTACGTATATTGCAATGTATAATGCAAGTTTGGTGACAAATCTTTATGGAGAATTCACTTGGTTTTCAGATAATTGGGATGATTTCTATAATAGCAGCTTAGGAACTGCCATTCCCCTTTTTATGTATGATGATATTCATCCTAATATGGATGGATACGATATAATGGCAGAGAATTGGTTTGATGAGGTTAACCAACTTTGTATAATCAATCAACCCCAAAATGTCTCTGTTACAATTAATGATAACACAACTGAAATTACTTGGGAAGCTGTTGCTGGAGCAACGTCATACAAAGTTTATTCTTCAACTACTCCAAATGGAACTTTTGAAGAAGATCTAACCGGTGAATTCGATGGAACAAACTGGATTGCTTCGATCAATGAAAATAAAGTTTTTTATTATGTAACTGCAATAGTTGAATAATATTAGCAGTAAGTATTTGAACAAGACTTTTCTGGAATTTTATTGCTATTGCTTCATTAAGTAGTTCCGCAATAATTGATGGTAATACAATCTTCAATAATCCGGATTCAAATTGGAGTAATAATATTTATATAGACTATAATTCAAATATAGAAATAAAAAATTCGATTGTATGGTCAATTGATGCTACTTATGGTGAAGAAATCACTTCTGAAGGTGTTGTCAATGTTTCATATTCAAATGTCAAAGGTGGTTATGAGGGGATTGGAAATTTAAATAGAAATCCACTTTTTGAAAACCAAGAAAATCAAGATTTCAATCTAACATTACAATCTCCTTGTATAAATTCAGGTGATTCTACAAGTGAAAATGATCCTGATGGAACAATTACCGATATGGGCTATTACTATTTTGATATGAATGATTACGGTAGGATTGCCGGCGTTGTTACTCTTTCTCCGGGAATTGGAAGTATGGATAATGTCTCTATCAGTATTGATTCCTATACAATAACTCCACTTTTAGATGGTTCTTATGTTTTAAATTTACTTCCGGATTTTTATGATGTTACCGCAAAATTAGGTTTACATTGTGAACAAACAATAAATAATATTCAGGTGATACAAAATGAAGTTACCGCAGATATAGATTTTTATTTAGAAAACACGGATGCAAATATTATAATTGAAATTAATCAAGATGGAACAGAAGATTTCACTATAATTCAGGAAGGAATCAATGCTGCTATTAATGGTGATACCATCCTCGTTCATTCTGGAACATATTATGAGAATATTAATATTTTTGAAAAGAATATCATTTTAGGAAGTAAGTTTTTGATAGCGTAAATTATAGGTGACCAAGTCACATTTTCATCAAATATAATAAATTTGTTATCAAAATTTTATTTCAAAGTCTCAAGACAAAATTCTTTTTTTCTTTTTTTACTTATAATTTT
>JAIORE010000005.1 GCA_021108315.1 Candidatus Cloacimonadota bacterium | reverse complement strand
TTGTAAGAAAAACTATAAAGAATGATTAATAGTGAGAGTGCAGTTGAACAGTCTCGAGTTATCGAGACTGTTCAAAAATTCACACATTTGTTTTGATACTGTTTTGCGACCTTTTTCTTAAAGAATTCAATGATATTGGCAGTTTTCAGGTTTTTTTGACAAATCTTTGGTAAATCGACCTCAGTAATGAAGCTTTGTGAAAGATGTGCTTGATTGAAAAAAGCTTCTTTCATCCAAAGAGAATTCAATAGAGAAATAACAAATTTTTCTGATTTTAAGCCATATCTTTTTGCAGTTACTTTGGTAATTTTACGATTCCATCTTTCCGATGCATTTGAGGTAAATCCTTTGGTAAGATGTTTCCAATCACCGAGAATATTTTTTCTGACATAATCAGAGACACCGGGAATATTCATCTCAACCATTCTTTGAGCAACTTTTTTTCTACTGCTAACAGAACTATTACGGAAAATATTTTTCGCCAATCTAAATAGCTTTTTTCGTAATTTCGGGTCATTAGTATTTTCATGAATTCTACGATATAGGTTTTTCAATTTATGGAACTTGCATAATTGATAAGGTACATTTGCAAAAACAATATTTCGGGCTTTAGCAAGAGCTTTACTCCCATCTGAAATAATCAATACCGGATTACCGTAAATTGATTTGAAACCTCGCATAAAAATCTGCCATGATTCCGAAGTTATGGTAGGAAACAATTTAATATAAAGTGGAAAACCGGTCTCATTATCAACTATCGTTAGAGCATAAAACCACTTATTACCTATCCAGATCCACTTCTCATCAATACTGATAGTTCCACTCCATTTTACGATGGAACCTCTAATAAGGTTTCCCAAATCAGGAAGACTGTAAAACAAATTGTGAATGGTGGCTTTGCTCACTCCCAAAAGTATTGATAGAGGAAAATAGTTCATCCCGCAAGCTATCAAAAAAGAGACAAGTAAAGCTGAACCATAAACATCCAAGTTCATCAGAAAATTATCAGCTTTTTCTTTTTTAATATGGCTATTATCCTCAATTTTAAAGTGGCTGATAATCACTTTTTTTGATACATCGGAAAGAGTTTCTTGCTCTAATAATTCTTTTAAAAGGAAATTATTATTTAGAGACCCTTTCTCTACTTCAAGAAATTTATCATACCGTTTTTTGAGCTTCAAAGCATCTATTTGGCTTGCATAATTTCTGAAAGTTGTTTCTGACATCTTGAATTCAGGGTGTTCTTCTTGGAATATTCGATAATGTTCAGAGATTTTGAGGAAAGGAAACTGAAGAATTTGCTTCTCTATCAAAGGAAAAGAATCTTCTAATTTTTGCTTACGATTTAGATAATCTTCCATATCTTCACCACAAGACTTAAAATCTCTAAAATAATTTTCGGAATTTTGCCGGTGTTTAAATCCGAAAAAATCTGATATCTTTTGAAAAGTTAAAATATTTCTCGGGGAATGGTCATCATCCAGTTTATATTTTATCAATCTTAAAATAATATAAAGGATTTTTTGGTTAGCTGGAGTATCTTTCAATTCAAAATAATAGTAAGGTTGCATTATTACGATTATTTTACCATCAATCGTATTAACTGTGATCAGGTTTTTCAAAGAACTATTTTTTTTGCATTTTCTTCCGCCTTTTTTTCATGGTTTAAAACGACATTAGAAAGACACCTAATCTTGTAAAGTATTATTTATATATAATTTAGGGCATACTTTTTAGTAAATTCGACGCTCAAATATTGCTTTATGGAGTGCAAAAATCATTTTTGATCAAAAACTTCAGAATACAGTTTTTTAAGATGAAAACGTGTCTATTGAAACTGTCAAGATAGCGGAATGAGTGGTTTTTAAAAAAAACTATGCACTTTTTTAGCTCTATTATTTATAAGTTCTTATTTTTAAATGAGTTAATTTGAACAGTCTCGAGTTATCAGTGCATATAAACACCGAAAATCATTAGAGATATTATTTCTTTTCAATTTGCTCTTTTTTTAATTTATTCCACCAATTAAGTCTTTTCTTAAGTTCTTTTTCAAATCCAAAATTGGACGGTATATAATATTTTTTTTCACTTATCTTTTCTGGAAAATATTTTTGATAATAATATGCATTATCACAATCATGTGGATAAATATAATTTTTCCCATAGTTTAAGGTTTTCATCAGTTTAGTTGGGGCATTTCTAATATGAATGGGAACGCTTAAATGACTAGTATTAATTGCATCTTCTTCTGCTTTCTTATATGCAATATAAATTGAATTGCTTTTCGGAGCTGTTGCTAAATATACAACAAGTTGAGCTAATAAAATCTTTGCTTCCGGCATCCCTAAAAAATGTACTGCCTCTTTAACAGAAATTGCTTGAACAAGGGCATTTGGATCAGCCAAACCAATGTCTTCTGAAGAAAATCGAACTAATCTCCTAACAATATAAAGTGGTTCTTCCCCTGCTTCCAGCATTCTTGCCAGCCAATACAATCCTGCCTGTGGATCACTTCCCCGAAGAGATTTATGTAATGCTGAAATAATATTATAGTGCTCTTCTCCGTTTTTATCATAAAATAGTACTTTTTTTGAAAAAAATTGTTTCACAGAATTTAACGTAATTTCCGTTGAGGAGCTGAAATTTTGAATTAGACTTTCAAAATAATTTAAAGCTTTTCTAGCATCACCAGCACCTAAATCTGCAATTGTAGAAATAGCATTATCATCAATTTTGTAATTTCCCGCAATCTGTGACTTTGCTTTGTTGATAATTTTAACAATTTCCTTGCTTGATAATTTATTTAATACAAAAACATGACATCTTGATAAAAGAGCTGAAATTACTTCAAATGAGGGATTTTCTGTTGTTGCTCCAATTAGAATAATTGCACCTGATTCGATATATGGCAGAAAAGCGTCTTGTTGTGATTTGTTAAAACGATGGATTTCATCAATAAATAAAATTGTTCTGGAATTTTGAGTATTGAAAGTAAAATCTGCTTCTTTCATAAGGGCTTTTATATCCTTAATACTAGAATGAACAGCACTAAATGATAAAAAACGAAAATTAGTAGTTTGTTGGATTATTCTGGCAATTGTAGTTTTTCCTGTGCCGGGAGGTCCCCACAAAATAAATGAACTGTATCTGTTTTGTTCAATCATTGTTCTTAAAGGAGAATTAATACCGAGTATTTTTTCTTGCCCAACTATTTCATTTATATTTTTAGGTCGAATTCTTTCTGCTAAAGGTATATTTTCTGATTTTATCTTTTTAGAAAAAAGTGACATCTCTTCATACATTGAAACCAACCTTTTAAAATATAAATTATGCACTAATATATTTTACTTTGTATTTCACAAAAAAACCCCGAGAAATAAACTCGGGGTAATATGTAAAACTACTATTTCAGGCAATAATCTTTGCTTATTTCATCAAAATCATTTTCTTAGTAGCTGTATACCTACCTGATTTCATATTATAGAAATAGATTCCACTTACAACATTATTTCCATTATCGTCAGAACCAGACCATATTACGGAATGATTACCGGCATTATACTCGGCATTAACCAAAGTTTTCACTTTCTGTCCTTTGACATTGTAAACTTCAACAACAACAAGACCAGATTCTTTTGTTGAGAAATTAATCTTTGTTTCGGGATTAAATGGATTTGGATAATTTGAATTGAGTTTTGTAGTTATTCCATTTATTCCAAATTCATCAGCATCATTAAACACAAATTCAAGCTCAACAATTTCAGAAATTCCATCAGTATAAACTGCAGCTACTCCACCTGTGTAAGTTTCACCATCAACAAGTCCGCCAAATAAATATTCAGTAACTGAAATGTTTCCTTCAACAAAATCTCCATCCAGATATACATTATAACCAGTTAAATCTCTATCTCTGTAGTTTTCGTTTCTATAACTATTACCTGTTTTAAATTGGCGTACACTTTTTGCTGTTTCAAAATCGGCTGAGAAGCTTACTTCTCTTGTTTGAGTATTAATTACAGAAATATCATCAAGATTCATCCAGAACATATCCGTTACATCAGCATGTTGCCAAGCAAGATAAATAGTTTGTCCTGTAAATTCAGATAGACTCAGTACAACTTCTGTATAAGCGTCAGTAGATAAAACTTGGCTATGAATTGTGTTTGTGAAATCAGAAATTTGATCTCCAGTAGTTGAAACTTTTACATAGTATTGCTCAGCAGCCCAAGCAGGGTCCTGTGCTGCAACCCAGAAGTGTAATTCTGATGTTCCACCTACAGCAAGAGCTGGAGAAATTAACCAGTTATCTGGAAAAAGAGCACCAACATCATTCCTATAAGAAGCACTTGTCATACAATGAGCACTATCATTATTTCCACCCCAATCAGCTGAAACTTCCCAGTTATATCCGTCTCCATCATTATCATTTATGATCCATCCATCAGGAAGTGTATCTGCATCAAAGTTTTCATCAATCTCTCCACCACCTCCAGAAGGTGCAAACCAAGAAAAAAGAGCTTCGGTTTCATTAATCAAATCTACACTAAGATTTGTTGGAGGAGGTAATTCTTGACCAGTATTAAATACAAATACAAGTTCAACTAATTCAGAAGTACCATCAGTATAAACTGCAGCTACTCCAGCAGTGTAAGTTTCACCATCTTCAAGATCACCAAATAAAGATTCAGTTTCTGGAATGTTACTATCAATTAAGGTTCCATCCAGATATACATCATAACCAGTTAAATCTCTATTTCTGTAATTTTCATTTTTATAGCTATTACCTGTTTTAAATTGACGTACACTTTTTTCTGTTTCAAAATCGGCTGAGAAGCTTACTTCTCTTGTTTGAGTATTAATTACAGAGATATCATCAAGGTTCATCCAAAACATATCCGTAACATCTGCATGTTGCCAAGCAAGATAAATAGTTTGTCCAGCATAATCTGCTAAACTTACTACAACTTCCATATATACATCAGTAGATAAAACTTGACTATGAATTGTGTTTGTAAAATCAGAAATTTGATCTCCAGTAGTTGAAACTTTTACATAGTATTGTTCTGCTGCCCAAGAAGGGTCCTGTGCCGCAACCCAGAAGTGTAATTCTGATGTTCCACCTACAGCAAGAGCTGGAGAAATTAACCAGTTATCGGGAAAAAGAGCACCAACATCATTTCTATAAGAAGCACTTGTCATACAATGGGTACTGTTATTATTTCCACCCCAATCTTGAGAAACTTCCCAATTATATCCGTCTCCATCATTATCATTTATGATCCATCCATCAGGAAGTGCATCTGCATCGAAGTTTTCATCAATCTCTCCGCCGCCACCAGTAGGGGCAGACCAAGAAAATAGAGCTTCTGTTTCACTAACAACACTAACAGCCAGATTTGTTGGTGGATTCTGTGCCCACAAAGTAGCACTCAACGCAAATAAACTAAGTACAATTAATACAATAAATTTTCTCATAAGTTCTCCTTTAAAACTTTTTATTATAGAATAATTTCAAAAAGTAAATTTAGTCCTTCTCTGTCAAACATTTTCTATCTTTTACTTAGTATATCCCACGATTTTTTCAAAAGAATTTGAATTTTAATTGTAAATGGTCATAATATTTTTCTTTAAACCTATATATGACTCTGTTGATTAATACAATTTTTCAAGACATATTTTTCAGTTCAAAACAGCAAAATATATATTTTGTACGCCAAAATTTTCAATTTTCTTGAAATTTTACTCAAAAAA
>JAIORE010000178.1 GCA_021108315.1 Candidatus Cloacimonadota bacterium | reverse complement strand
GAAAACATATTTTTTTTGAAATTTATTAAAAGTCACCTGTTTATTACGCTATCAATTTTTTGAAACTTCCGTTTCATCTTTTGGAAATATTTCAAAACATCTGTTTTTTTTTATATTGCCCCAAAAGTGGACTTTGTAATTTTAAAATCGTTAAATTAATATTATAGTTATAGGAGAAAAAATAAATGAAAATTTGTGTAATAGGTACCGGATACGTTGGCTTAGTTACCGGCACTTGCCTTGCAGAAGCTGGTAATGATGTAATCTGTGTGGATATTGATCAAAATAAAATTGATATGTTAACACAGGGAAAAATTCCAATTTGGGAACCGGGTTTAGAAGTTATGGTTTTACGTAATTATAAGCAAAACCGTTTGAAATTTACTTCAGATACGAAAAAAGCTGTTGAAAATTCTGACATCTGTTTTATTGCTGTGGGAACACCTCCAGATGAAGACGGTTCGGCTGATTTGCAATATGTTCTTGCTGTAGCCAAAGATATTGCGAAATATATGAATGAATATAAAGTTGTTGTTGATAAATCAACTGTACCGGTAGGAACCGCAGAAAAAGTCAAAAATGTTATGTCAGAAATTCTTATTGAAAGAAAAGTGAATTATGGTTTTGATGTTGTTTCAAATCCTGAATTTCTGAAAGAGGGTGATGCTGTTAACGATTTCATGAAACCGGATAGAATTGTGATTGGTACAGATAGTGAAAAAGCTGCCAAACTAATGCGAGCACTATATGAACCATTTTCACGAACTCACGAAAAAACAATAATAATGTCCGTTCGTTCTGCAGAAATGACTAAATATGCTGCAAATGCGATGCTTGCTACAAAAATTTCTTTTATGAATGATATTGCTAATCTTTGTGAAAAATTAGGAGCGGATATTCATGATGTACGCTTTGGTATTGGCTCAGATACAAGGATTGGCTATAAATTTATTTATCCCGGAGTGGGATATGGTGGAAGTTGTTTTCCCAAAGATGTCCAAGCGTTGATAAAAATGGCAGAGAATGTTAAATCAAAAGTTAGAGTTTTGGAAGCTGTAGAAGATGTAAATAACGACCAAAAGAAAATTTTGGTGAAAAAAGTTATTGATTACTTTGGTAAAGATCTTTCAGGGAAAACTTTTGCAATTTGGGGATTAGCATTTAAACCAAAAACTGATGATATGCGAGCTGCTCCTTCTCGTGTGATTATTAATTTATTGATTGAAGCTGGAGCTAAGATTAAAGTTTATGACCCTGTGGCAACCGATGAAGCAAAACGTATTTTTTGTGAAAATTCAAATATTGAATATTCTAATAATAATTATGATGCTCTAATAGGTTGTGATGCAATGCTCTTAGTTACTGAATGGCATCAATTTAGATATCCGGATTTTGATAAAATAAAAAGTCTTTTGAAAAGTCCTATTATTTTTGATGGTCGAAATCAATATAATCCCTGTAAAATGAAAGAAATAGGATTTATATATTATTCTATTGGAAGAAAATAATAAATTATAATACGATTCAGATAATTTTGGAAAAATACCCGATGAATGTATTACAAGCAATCTTGCTTGTGCAGTGAAATAAACAGAATTGATTATTCTGCACTTAACTTATAACTAGTGTTTGAACGAAAATGGGTAAATATTATTAACCCATGCCTTTAGGCGGGTGACTTGGGGAAGGTAATTTACCCACGACTAAAGTCGTGGGCTAATGAGAATTATGCAATAAATCAGAAAAACGGTATTCACGTTCAGATACTAACAAATTACTGTGAGGAAATTATGAAAAAAATAAATTTTGGACTAATTGGTTGTGGAAGAATTTCAGCAAAGCATTTTGAATCTATTGAGCAGATTCCACAAGCAGAAATTATTGCTTGTTCAGATATAATTATTGAAAGAGCAGAGAATTCAGCAAAAAAATATAATGTAAAAAATTACTATAAAAACTACTTGGATATGATAGATAAAGAAAAACTTGATGCTGTTATAATATGTACACCAAGTGGCATACATCCTGAAATGGGTATTGAGGTTGCAAAGAGAAAGGTGAATGTAATCTCAGAAAAACCAATGGCAATTAATTTGTCAGAAGCAGATAAACTCATAAAAGCCTGTGATAAAGAAAATGTTAAACTTTTTGTTATTAAACAAAATAGACTGAATACTACAATGCAACTATTAAAAAAAGCAATTGATAAAAACAGATTTGGGAAAATTTTTATGGTTCAATCAAATGTTTTCTGGCAAAGACCACAATCATATTATGATTTAGCCAAATGGCGAGGAACATGGGAATTTGATGGTGGAGCATTTACAAATCAAGCAAGTCATTATGTTGATGCTCTTTATTGGTTAATCGGACCTGTACAATCTGTTATGGCTGAAACTGCCACTATGGAGAGAAAAATCGAAACCGAAGACACCGGTTCTGCCATTTTGAAATTTAGAAATGGCACTATTGGAACATTGAATGTAACTATGCTTACTTACCCCAAAAATTTTGAAGGTTCAATTACAATTCTTGGTGAAAAAGGATCTGTCAAAATCGGAGGTGTAGCAATGAATAAAATTGATAAATGGGAATTCTCTGAATACGATGATGATGACAGGCTTGTAGAGGAATCAAATTATCAACCAAAAAACGTTTACGGACAAGGACATTTACCTTATTATAGAAATGTAGTGGATACTCTTTTAGGAAATTCTGAAGCAACTACAGATGGAAGAAGTGGTAGAAAGTCTCTGGAAATTATTCAAGCTATTTATAAATCCGCTCGTGAAGGAAAAAAGATTTCTTTACCATTAATGTAAGAGGTATGATGCAATTTATTGATTTAAAAACACAACAATTAAAAATCAGAACTGATATTATAAAACGAATAGAAAAAATCCTTGATCATGGTAAATATGTGATGGGACCTGAAGTTCAAGAGCTGGAACAAAGATTGGCAGATTATTCCGGCACAAATTATGCTATTGGAGTCTCAAGTGGAACTGATGCACTAATGATGACATTAATGGCGTACGATATTGGAAAAGATGATGCTGTTTTTACAACTCCTTTCACATTTATTGCTACAGCATCAATGATAAGAGTTGTTCACGCCACTCCTGTCTTTGTTGATATTCATTCTTCAACATTTAATATTGATTGTATAAAATTAGAACAAGAAATTCTCAAGACAATTAATGAAGGAAAATTAAAGCCAAAAGCGATTATTGCTGTTGATCTTTTTGGTCAATTAGCTGATTATGATAAATTGGAAAAAATTGCAAAGAAATATAATCTGATCTTGATAGAAGACGCTGCCCAAAGTTTTGGGGCTTCATATAAAAACAAAAAATCATGTTCCTTTGGCGATATTGCCACTACAAGTTTTTTCCCTGCAAAACCTCTCGGTGGTTACGGTGATAGTGGAATGATATTTACAAATGGTGAAGATATTTACAAAAAATTGTTATCCTTAAGAGTTCATGGTAAAAGTGACCACAAATATAATAATATCCGAATCGGTATAAATGGTAGATTGGATACAATTCAAGCTGCGATTATATTAGCTAAAATGGAAATTTTCGATGAGGAAATTCAAAAAAGACAAAAAATTGCCGTAAATTACACAAATCTTCTTCCAGATAATTTAACGACTCCCAAATTAGGAAAAGATCATATTTCAGCATGGGCACAATATTCAATTTTGAGTAACAAGAGAGATAAATTAATGCAAAAATTGAATGACGCAGGTATTCCAACAGCTATTTATTATCCTAAGCCTTTGCATCTTCAAGATGCTTTTAACGATTTAAACTATAATGAAGGTGATTTCCCAGTTAGCGAAGATATTTCAGAGAAAATATTTAGTTTACCTTTTCATCCTTATCTAAAATATGAAGATCAAGTAAAAATTGCAAAAATAATTGGAGTTGAATAGGTTTATTATGAATAAGAATATTTCAAAAACAGCTTCAATTGGTGATAGCACAACAACTGGTTTTAATGTTATTATTTTCGATGATGTAAAAATTGGTGAAAATTGTGCTATTGGGAATAATGTTATCATTTATGAAGGAACTGCTATTGGTGACAATGTTCGTATTGATGATAATACTATAATCGGGAAAAAGCCGATGAGTTCTCCACGTAGTATTTTTAAAGCAGCAAAAGATCTTAAGCCAGCTAAAATTGGTAATAACTGTATGATTGGGGCAAATGTTATTATTTATGCTCAATGTAAAATGGGTGAAAACAATCTAGTTGCAGATTTGGCTACACTTCGGGAAAATGTAATTATAAATGATTATAATATTATCGGTCGAGGTGTTTCTATTGAGAACTTTGTCAAAATCGGTTCAAGAAATAAATTAGAGACCAATACTTACATTACAGCTTATTCTGAAATTGAAGACTACTGTTTTATCGCTCCATGTGTTGCTACTAGCAATGATAATTTTATGGCGCGAGATCCAGAAAGATATAAACATTTTAAAGGAGTAACTTTAAAAACAGGTTCCCGAATTGGTACTAATGCAACTATTCTTCCCGGAAAAATCATTGAAAATGACGGAGTTATAGCAGCTGGTAGTATTGCTTCAAAAGATATTCCAAAAGAAGAAGTATGGTTAGGAACTCCAGCGAAGTTTTATAAAAAAGTCCCTACAACACAACTATTAAAAAATAATTTGGATAAAAAATAAGTATGAAAATATTAATTACCGGTGGAGCAGGTTACATTGGTAGCCACACTTGCGTAGAATTATTGAATAAAAACAACGAACTAATAATCGTTGATAATCTTTCAAACAGTAAATACGAAGCGATTAAGCGTATCAAGCAGATTTCAGGGAAAGAAGTAAAATTTTATCATACAGATATTCTCAATGAAATAGAAATGGATATAATTTTTCAAGAAAATAATATTGAAGCTGTAATTCATTTTGCAGGTTCAAAAGCTGTGGGAGAATCTTGTCAAATACCTTTGGAATACTATAAGAATAATGTAACAGGCTCAATAAAACTTTTTCAAATGATGCAGAAACATAATGTAAAAAAATTAGTTTTCAGTTCATCTGCAACTGTTTACGGTTTGAATGATAATGTTCCTTTTAAAGAGGAATTCCCACTATCTGCAACAAATCCGTATGGTCGCACTAAATTAATGATCGAAGAGATACTTCGTGATCTTTATTCATCAGACAATTTTTGGCAAATATCTTTATTACGATATTTTAATCCTGTTGGTGCTCATCCAAGTGGTCTGCTCGGTGAAGATCCGCAAGGAATACCTAATAATTTAATGCCGTTTATTAGCCAAGTTGCTGTAGGAAAATTAGAAAAATTAAGAATTTTCGGAAATGATTATCCAACAAAAGATGGAACCGGAGTAAGAGACTATATTCATGTTGTCGATCTGGCAAAAGGTCATTTGAAAGCTCTGGAAAAATTGAGAGAAGGACATGGTTGCCAACCATATAATCTTGGAAGTGGTGAAGGAAACAGTGTATTGGAAGTTATTCAAGCATTTGAAGAAGCATCTAATAAAAAAATTCCTTATGAAATAGTTGAACGACGTGCAGGTGATATTGCTACAAGCTTTGCAGATCCATCAAAAGCAAATTCAAAATTAGAATGGAAAACTAAAAAAACTCTATTAGAAATGTGTGCAGATAGCTGGAATTGGCAAAGAAAAAATCCTAAAAGATATTAGCCTACCCTTCGCAAAGTTCCTCAAAAAAAATAAATGACGATTTTGCGTAATTGCC
>JAIORE010000450.1 GCA_021108315.1 Candidatus Cloacimonadota bacterium | reverse complement strand
TGCAAAAATTCACCAATTTTGGGGGAGCTTTCATAATCTATCATAATTTACTTGAATATAATAAGTTAGATATGTTTGAGTAAGTTTTAATATTACAGAACCCAAATTGACAATAGGAAATAAAATGAAAAATATTCTTTCATTGTTTGTTTTCCCCTGCACTCATATTAAAGTACATAACTTGAAGTTCTTATAAAATATACTCCTTTAATATGAGTGCAGGGGAGTTAGAGGGGTTACTAAATATTCTCTTCACTTTTTTCGTGTTAATTAGTGTAATGAACTTCGCAGGTCTCTTTTCGGTCGGCATGTGGTTATAAAAAGGAATCAATTATGAAATACAGATATATCATTACTTATATATTTAGTTCGTTTTGTTTGTTATGTTCGTTGAGAAAAAATTCTTTTCTCTTTCTTTTATTCGTGTTAATTAGTGTAGTGAGCTTCGCAGGTCTCCCGTTGGTCGGCTCGTGTTTACACGCTTCGACTTGGGAGATAAAACAAGACGGTACAGGTGATTTCACAGCTATCCAAGCCGGTATTGATGCTTCCGTAGTAGGCGATACAGTTCTCGTGTATCCCGGAACTTACTTCGAAAACATCAATTTCAATGGTAAAGATATTATCGTAGGTAGTTTACTTCTCACCACCAATGAACAAAACTATATGTACAACACCATAATTGATGCCAACCACAACGGCAGAGTAGTTACTTTTGAAAATAATGAAACAAATGATGCTGTTTTGATTGGCTTTACTATTCAGCATGGTTTTGCTACTGATATTTCAGGGGTATATGATGGAGCTGGTATTTTCATTAATTTTTCGTCGCCATCTTTAAAATATTTAGTAATAAAAAAAAATACAGCAAAACAAGGAGCAGGAATACAATTATCATCAAGTAATGCCTATTTAGAAAGTGTATCAATTCGACAAAATCATGCTTTTCGACTTGGAGGTGGTATTCTAATATCAAGGAAACCACCTAACCCAATTAATTCATATCCTATTTTCAGTAATGAAAACAAATGCAGTATATATAATAATACAGCAGGAAGAGCATCAGATATATATATTGCTGAAAACCACACTCCGGTAACCAATATAGTTCTTGATACATTAAGTGTTTTCAATCCAGGTTGGGATTTTGTAAGTCAATTCCCAAATATAAACTTGGAAATTGAACACGACTGGTTAGAGCAAGTGGAACATGATCTTTATGTCGCACCTAATGGAGATGATGATAATAGTGGTTTAAGTGAAAACGAGCCCCTACAAACTATCCAATGGGCACTTACTAAAATCAAAGCAGATAGTATGAATCATAGAAATATCTACATTGCACAGGGACAGTATTCACCTGAGTTAACCGGAGAGATGTTTCCTCTAAATATGCGAGCTTACGTTAATATTATTGGAGCAGGAATTGATGAGACAATATTTACCAATCCTTATGATAACTCATTTTTTATAAGAGCTTACTTTGACATACTTTTTTCTGTTTCTAATCTTACATTACAAAATAGTCTTAATTCGAGATATGAACCATTTAATTCTTCATATACTAATCTACAAATGAAAAATTTGAAATTTTGTAATAATGAAATTTCAAATAGAATAGTATATATTGCTGGGGGAGATGAAATATTAATAAATCATTTGATTTCAAATAATAATCATAGTGAAATGAACCTAGTTATAGATTTAGATACACAAATAGAAAGTAATTTAACAATAAATAACTCAATAATCTCAGGAAATGAACCCACCTCTAATCCCGATCATGTTGGAGCAATATTGGGGTTATATGATATTCATTATTCCAAAATAACCAACAGTCTTTTCTTCAACAATCACACCCAATCAAGTGATTGGCCTCCCTGCCATTTCTATTTTTATAATAATGGCACTATTGATTTCTTTAATAATACCATAACCAATAATACAAGTAATAGTGGTAATGCTTGCCTATTCGGAATAGGAGTAGACGATATGGAAGGTGAGATAAATATCAAAAACTGTAATATTTATGGAAACTCCATCCCTTACATATTTCGGACATCAAGTGGAGATGAGCCTATGAATATAAATATCTCTCACAGCATTATCGAGGGTGGCACAGAACCCGCAATCCTGCATATGGCTGGTTCAGGAGATTATATTCCTGAATTCAATTTTGGAGAAGGGATCATAGATGCACCACCACTTTTTGTAGGTGGAGATTGGGATGATCCACTTGCTTATAAACTTACAGAAAATTCCCCCGGAGTGGACGCAGGAACACCTGATGTTTCGGAAATGAATCTTCCCATGAGTGATCTTTTGAATAATTGGCGTATTTGGGATGGAGATGGAGACGGGACTTCTACTATAGATATTGGTTGTTATGAATACGATGCTCCCCCATATACTTCTGGAATTAACGAGGATGAACTTCCTCACTTCTCACTACTATCTTCTAACTTAATGAACTATCCCAATCCTTTCAGAATTTCCGGAAATAAGAGAAGTTGTTCCACAACATTCAAGTTCAATGTACTCAAAGAGGGAAAAGTACGCTTAGATGTTTACAATATCAAAGGGCAAAGAGTAAAGAATCTGTATGATGTTTATACTGCTCCCGGAGATTGCGAGATAATGTGGAATGGCTTGAATGATAACGGTAAGCCTGTTGCCTCCGGACTTTATTTGTACAAATTAGAAAGTGCAGGAATAACGGAGATTAAGAAGCTGTTAATTTTGAAGTAGTGAATAGTTTTGGAGTGCATTAACACGGTTAATGTACTCCAAAACATAAACAAATATTGTCGCTTTCTTGAGAAATTTTTGAGCTCCTCTCTTTAGATAAATGAGGAGTTTGGGGAAGTTTGAAAAGAACTAAATTTTTCGAGTTGTAAGGAAGAATGACGACGACTCGAAAAATTTGACTGATTTTCACTGATTAAATGAATTACGCTGATTCCAGTTTTTTTAAATCTGGAATCAGCGTAATTCATTTAATCAGTGGTTCAGACAAAAATCTTAAAAAATACAAATTAAATCCACTTCTTTTTTATTCTTGATAATCAATGACCTCCAGTCGAACTGAAGGTCATTGATTTCCAAAACCTGCAATTGATAGACGAAAACGGTACTCCCATAAATGATTTTGATGAAATTATTTATTCAAATGGTTAATGGGAGATAACTGAATAGTGTCACATCAAGCGTATCACAAACGGTTGAAATGAGCAATGTTTCGACTCGAAAGTAAAGCGTCGAGTCGAGCATAATTCTGGCATTCTTTAGATCAAGTAGTCGCCCTTTTGTCCTTACAACTCGAAAAAATAATTGCCTAAACCTTGATTTTGTATAATAAAATGATGGACTATGAATGTTTGAAAATCAATAAAAAGTAATTCTAACAAGAAATCAAAGTAATCCCTTAATCAAATGAATCAAGGTTCAGACTTTCTTAAATCAGCGTAATCAGTGTAATCCCGCAAATCTGTAGTGCAGACAGAAATAAGAAACTAAATTAATAAAATTATTGTGAAAGAATAAACATAAAAATGTGAAACAAATTTCACAAATAATATTTATCCGAATTATTAAATAGCTTGCTTTAGCAATTACCCCAGTAAATATTCAGAATAAATGAATGGCATAGATATTGCTTCCATAATTTTTAGATTTTATCTATCAAAATCTTTTACTTTTCACATTTTATCAGGGGGGGAGAAATGAAAAAAACTGTTATTTATTTTTTATTTATTTTGTTATTCCAACTTACTATCGCAGATGATTTTCAAAGACCAATTCTAAAACCAATTGATAGGAAAATTCAAACTCACCGCAATAACATAACTAAAAATAGAAACTCACCAGAGATTGAATTTAGTGTCGATCCTGTAGATATTATGGTTTCGTTTTATGATTATATGCCGGGTTCTTATTGCAAAAATCCTATGCAAACTCAACCTGAGAATTCACAACCCTATGGTTATCCTGCCGGAGGAAACTATATCGCTTTTCATGCTACAGAAAATTCCAGTCCTTCTGCTCAAAGAAAAGTATTTTATGCATATATTGATTCGGAAGGTGAATTGATAATAACATCAACTATTACCGCTAATGACACCCGCGAAGGGTTTCCGGGATTGGATATTGATCCGGTTACCGGTGATCCATTTATAACTTGGCATAATGTAGTAGAAATTGATGACACCTATGATTGCAGTATGAGCTATGATCTTTACCACGTTTATGGTGAACCCGGACATTGGCGAGAACCATTTATCAGCATTGATAATCCTGAAGATTCTCAACCTTCTACAGGGTATGATGATGATGCTTTTATTTGGTCAAGAGTTAAGGTCGGACCATCACCAATCGAAAGTAAAAGACGTATTTATATAATGGGAAACAATTATTCAATCAATTCCGCTGGAGCTACTAACTATAATATTTTGGTAGGTATTGCAGATTTCGATTCACAAGATTTAGAACAACCGAATGAATTGGAATTCATCTATTTTTCATTTCCGGAATGGGATAATTTACATTATAATAATATTGGTAGATTGTTAAAAGATTTTGCAATTGCAGATGATGGTAAGGTTGCTTTTGTTGGTTACTATGGAGTTACATGGTGTATGCAGTATAGCACGGATTATGGAGCAACCTGGTCTTATTATGAAGCTGATGCAAAATATGATTTGGAAAACCCTTTAAATGAGGATGGTTCTAGTTTGTTTGTAAATGATGATGGCACACCTGCAGAATTATTTGTCTACCCAAGTGAAGATGGTAGTCATTTTAATGCTCTTTTTGATAAAAATAATGAAAAAATCATTGCAATGGGTGCTTTTGGAATAAATACTGAGGAAAACTTTGAGAATGGTTTCTATATGCCGGCTATGTTTTACCCAAAAATTTATAATTACTCAATTGAAAATGGAGAACTTGTAGTAGATGTAATTGATCTTTATATAGAAGGAGTTGATCCAAATGATGGAATTCCGATGATTCCCTGGGATTTAGATGAAGACGGTTTTGTTGATGAATTCACAGATGAAGGTTATATTTCCTTTGTCACGAGCGTGGCGTCATGGTCATGGCTTGGAGATGCTCAAGATGCTTTTTTTCATGAAAGCCTTTTTAAAATAGCAAAAGTTGAAAATTATTTCATTGCTATCTGGCAAGATGCGGAAAATGTTTATCATAATTACTATGAAGAACCGGGGTATGAAAGCTGGGAAGCCAAACCGGAAATTGCTATTGCCGTTTCTGCTGATAATGGTGTTCACTGGTCTCAACCTGCCTTTATGAACGCAAATTCCTTTGATGATAACTATTTTGAGGAATTAGAAGGAATGACTCCTGCCTATGTTTACATAGCTGATGAAATCAAAATTGTAGCTGAAACATTGAACTCAGTAACTTTAGAAGTACCAATATTTTTTATGGATGATTTTAGCTATGGTAGTTTCATACAGGGTGAAGGAGCTAATGAAGGTGGTATGCTCACTTATGCCAAATTGGAAGTATGTTATCAGTTTACAGATTTTTTTGCAAATTTCCAGACAAATCTCACTGCCGGATTAGCTCCCTTAAGCATACAATTTAACGATACATCCGGTGGAAATGTTTCAAGCTGGGAATGGGATTTCGATAATGATGGTACAATTGATTCAAATCTGCAAAATCCTGAACATATTTACTTAGAATCTGGAAACTATTCCGTTTCTTTATCCATAGATGACCCTGTTTATTAATACAATTTTTCAAAACATATTTTTCAGTTCAATACAGC
>JAIORE010000106.1 GCA_021108315.1 Candidatus Cloacimonadota bacterium | reverse complement strand
TTTTGCTTTATTTTTAAATATTCGTAAAAGTGTAACCAACTCTATGAAAGATGCCCAAATAAAGAAAGACGACTGCTTGGAGTCGTCTTTCTTTATTTTAGTTTTACGGTCATTTCATCAATATCATCTTCCGTGATTGGATGAATTTAGCTCCAACTTTTAACTGATAAAAATATACTCCTGAACTTACAGGTTTACCCTTATCATTCTTCCCGTCCCAAACAACCTTATTAATTCCTAATTTCTCGTTTCTAATTTCAAATTTCTTTACTTTCTGCCCCTTGATATTAAATATTTCTATTCGTGCTAATTCGAGTAAATTAGTGGTTTCAAAACTTATCGTGGTTTCAGGATTAAATGGATTAGGGTAATTTCCAATTAATTGCGAGGTTGCCAAAATAATATTTTCATCATCAGAACTACTTTCAGCAACATTAATGTAATCTTCTTTGACGATATAATCTGCATTATACGAATTAGACGAAGTTAAAGAAACAGTATATACTCCTTGTTCTTCAAAAGTCCATACCGGATTCTGAGCATACGAATCAATTTCACCGTCGTTATTAAAATCCCATTCCCATTCGGTTGGATAACCTGAGGTTAGGTCTGTGAATTCGACAGTAAAAGGAACTGCGCCTTCCGTGTATGAAACTGTAAAATCCGTAGAGATCAATGTTGTGAATTCATAAGCACCCATTTCAATTCTTCCATCAAGAACACGCTGGTTTCCGGCAAAATCAAATTCAGGAAGGTTAAGCTCTGTTATATCCGGTGTGCCGGCATCTATACAAGGAGAATCTTCGAGTATTGAATACAGATGTTCTCCGGCAAAAGCGAACAAAGGATCTTCATCTATATTACCTTCTAACCAATGTACAGTTCCCTCATTCTGAATAACAACTCCAGCTTCTCCACCTTGAACATCAGAATATAATATTGTGATTTCATTTGGACCATATGCCGGATCTAATTCAATTTCGTTGGGAAGATTATTCCAAAAAATACAATTTGTGAAAGTAGGATTACTTTCATGTAGCACCCAACACCCTCCACCTCCGACTCCACAGAAATTCTCAGTAATCGTGACATTTGTAAATATCGGATTACAACTATGAACAAAAATGCCGGCTCCAAAACCACCATCATTACTACAAGAATTTCCTGTAATCACCGAATTACTTACTTTGACAGTTTCTTCATCCGCAACTATACATAGTCCGGCACCCCAACCTATAGCATAATTATCTGATATCAATACATTATTCATGATCACAGAATCAGGATTTGATATACTAATTCCTCCTCCGTTTGTGTAAGAAACAGAATTACCTGAAATTTGGGAATTTTCTATAACAAGAGAGCAATAAATAGCTTCAATACCACCAGATACAAAAGCAGAATTATTTAACACCTTTATATTTGTCAGAAAGGCTTCAGATTCCATTATTACAATTCCACCGCCAATATATCCAAGATTATTCTTAATAATAACATCCTCTATTGTTGCATTTGAAAATTCATCAATAAGAATCCCACCACCCCACGTTACTGCACGATTATTTGATACTAACAAGTTCTTTAAAATAACATCCGAATTATAACAAAAAACACCTCCCCCCCCATAAGAGGCTTCTTGATTATAACCGCCTGCAATTGTAAATCCACACAGAACCGTATTTGTTCCAGTCACATTTTCTATGGTTATCACACTTGCCATACTGTTACCGTCAATTATTGTTTCAGCAATATAGGCTGGATTGCCTGTTGTTAAAAATAACGAACCTACTACAATGCTCTTTCCGTTGTAATTAATAATCTCAATATAGGTTCCGGGCTGCACAAGAACCGTATCACCATTTGCTGCGGCATTAATGCCTTGTTGAATTGTGGATTGATCTTCCGGGACATTGATAACTTCCGCAAATAGATAACTGCATAAAAACAGCAATCCTACTATCATTAATACTTTCTTTGTCTTTTTCATTTTTTCCTCCATATTTTTTTGAAAAAGTATAATCTTTTATCCAAAGATTATTGTTTTAGATTTTATTTCTTACTAACATTTCCCACTTCGATTATAATACATAATTCAATGAATCAAATTTTTCTTAAAATCTAATACCTATTTTACTGTCTTTCTGAGCTTTTTTTACTTGCTCTTCTCTCGAAGAATCTAAAGTTTAGCCATTTCTCGTTGATTTTAATCGAAGGTTCCTCAAAAGAAATTCTTGTAAGATTATTCGGAAAGACACTGTTTACCAGCACATATATGAACTGGGAAATGTTCGTTTCTAATTTTAAATTATTATTAGTCGTGGTTCCGAGATATAATTCCCATTGATGATTTTTGAGTAATAAAACCCATCGGGAACCAAATCACCTGATTCATCTTTTTTATCCCATTCAATTAAATGTTCACCTGCGTTCATAAATTTATTAGAAACCAATCTGATCTCGTTCATATTCGAATTATAAATTATCACTTTTGTTTGAGTATTCTCATTTTTTGAAATACAAAGTATTGTAACTTTTTCTTCGAGACTTCTATGTAAATTACAGTTCATAATCATTTTCTCCATATCTTTTGAAGATTATTTACGCAAATAGAGTGCCAAACGGATAAGATAGAATTGTCCATAAAAATAAAAAAACTTAACTCGCTCAAAATAAGTTATTTAGATAGTTAATTAAATTCTTTAAATATTTTTTTCAGAAAGTTCAGGCTGAAAATAACTGTAGAATCTGAAACAATACTGTTTCACTATTTAATTGAAATTTGTTTTTTTTATTGTTTTCTTGTGTTATAATATGGTTTTAGAGAATTATTTTATTAATTGTAACAAATGAAACATTGATGTTTCAAGCGTGTAGAATTGTTGAATAATAGTTTGGATTTAGAGATGAATTGAGAACTGTAGCAAAGTAGAGAACCGCTAATTGAGGGTTTTAATTTTTCAATTCCAAAAATTCGTGAAATTCGGTTTAATTCGAGTTAATTCGTGGTTTCAAGTTTTTTAGTTCGTTGAAAACAAACTTAAATTCTCTTCAATAATCTATAAATTTGTGCTCTTTCCAAACCACCCAGCTTGCTTGCATTTTGCACATTTTCTTCTGCCACTGTCATAAGACTTTGTATATAATTTTTATCAAGTTTATAAATAATTTCATTTTTATAAGATTGATATTTTTTCCAGTCCTGAGGTAAATTTTCAAGTATTGATGTTTCTTCTTTATTAATAATCTGAGCAAATAATTCAATATTCAAAATATCTTCGGTAGAAAGCAGAACAGCTCTTTCGATCTCATTTTCCAGTTCCCTGATATTACCTTGCCATTCGCAGGAAAGCAGATAATTAAGTGCATTTATCGAAACACTTTTTATTTTTTTCTCAAATTTTTTATTGTATTTCCGAATAAAATGATTCACAAGAAGCGGTATATCGTGTTTACGTTCTTTTAAAGCAGGAATATTTATCTTTATTACTTTTATTCTGTAAAACAAATCCTGACGGAATTCTCCGTTTTTTATCATTTCAGCAAGGTCTTTATTTGTAGCAGAGATGATTCTCATTGAAACAGAAATAACCTTGGTACTTCCCAGTGGAGTAATCGTTCTTTCTTGGATAACACGCAGCATTTTTGCTTGAAGCGAAAGTGGCATATCACCGATCTCATCCAAAAAAAGGGTGCCGTTATTAGCCATTTCGATCTTTCCCTTTTTATCTTTTACAGCTCCAGTAAACGCTCCTTTTGTATAACCGAAAAGCTCACTTTCCAGAAGATTATCAGGAATGGCAGAACAGTTTATAGCGATGAAGGGAGAATTTTTCTTGTACTTTTTATGAATCTCTTTGGCAATCAGTTCTTTTCCACAGCCGGTAGGACCGGTAATCAAGACATTGACATTATGTTCTGAAACCATATTCAAAAGGGTAAATATCTTTTTCATCTCTTTACTATTGCCAATAATTTTCGGGTAATCTTTCTGATCATCACTATCAATTGATTCGTTTACTTCACTCAACTGCTTAGCTTTATTTTCAGCAAAATCTGTAGATTTATTTTTACTTATGATATTAACTTTCAATTCATAATATTTCTTTTGATATTCATAAGCTTCTTTGTAATTTTTTGTTTCAAAATAGATATTTTTTGCTATTTTGTAAACTTTTTGTAGCATTGTTTTGAGCTTTTGCTTTTCAGCAGAATCTATTGATTTATTTAGATATTTGTAAGCCTTTTCATACTCTTTCAGCTTGGAATAAACCGTAGCAAGATTAAGTTGAATATAGGGAGTTATATATTCATCTCTGAAATCTTTTGCTGCTTCATAAGCTTTCAGATGATATTCAAGAGCGAGGTTGTATTTCTGTTGATCTGAATATATTAAACCAATATTACTCAATGAATAGGGAGTTGTACTGCAATGATCAAATTCTGTTAACGATTTGTTAAAATATTCAAGAGCAAATTCATAATTTTTAGAATTCATATAGGTTATGCCAATATCATTATAAATTACGGATAATATAATCTCTTTACTATTCATTTCTTGAAGAATTTCGATAGTTTTAAGATGATATTCCAGAGCTTTGTCATATAATTCAAGAAGATTATAACCGCTAGCAATCTTTGAATAAGTTTCGGCAATATTCCATTTATTATTTATCTTTTTGTTATAATCAAGTGAATAAAAAAGGTATTCAAAAGCTTTTTTGAAATCTCCAAATTCCATATACAATCTTCCTATGTACATCGCTGAATTTATATGGAATTCAGGTTTCTCTGTTTCTGAGGTAGCGTTAAAAGTCAATATTAGATATTCGAGTGCCTTTTTTACATCAACCATTCGTGAATAATTTAGTCCGATATAATAATAACAATTAACGATATTTATTTTTTCACTTAATTTTTCATAGATATTTAAGGCTTGTAGAAAAGCATTGTTAGATTCATTATGTTTAGAGAGGTTGTGAAATATATTCCCGATCTTTTGTAAAATTTCTGCTTTATCTGTTTCATTAGATATTTTCAGAGCAAGCTCCAAAGCTTCTTTGGCAAATATATATTTGTCTTCCGGTGATTTTTTCGATTTTTTTGTAGAGAGTTTTATCAATTTTTCAATATTCATTTCCATAAGGCTTCCTTTAAGAACTTTTTATAAAACCATCAATATTATTTCTTATGATTTTAGCAAGATATATTCATAATGTGTTCCTAACATCAAAAACAATTAAAAGGAATCGCCTTTGATGTTGAATATATTTAGGTTTAACTTTTAACTAAAAAAGATTCATAAAGAAATAGATTATTACGAATAATTTTTTCATTCCATATAAATTAGTAATTTGTTATTAATTAATGCTTCAGAATGGTCTATCCTTTGCTATTAGAGATTTTATTTTGAAGATTGTTTCTTTCTTTTATGCTAAGTTGCGACTAACGTTCGGCGTGCCACGTCATCTCGCCATGAGCATTTGATTTCGGTATTTCCGTAATCAAGTTGCGATTAGTGAGATGATAAAAGACGAGTAAATCAATGTCAAAGGGGGCAGGTTTGCGAGTCCCCGTGGACGCAATTTTAGACGACGTGTCGATTCACTCCGGTTTTACTCGTCTTTTTTAGTGGCACGCCGAACGTTAGCCAACATGGAGTGGAGCGACATGTTGGCTAATGGATGGCGTGTGCGGTGCTCTTTCACATCTTCTTTCACTCGGAGCACTGACACGTTTGTTAGCAGAATTTAACCGAAAATAAACATCTAAGTGGCTGTAAAAAAATAATCTTTACAAATCATTATCTTTGAGGGCTTATTGTGT
>JAIORE010000194.1 GCA_021108315.1 Candidatus Cloacimonadota bacterium | reverse complement strand
GTGGCACGCCGCCCGTTAGCCAACATGGAGTGGAGCGACATGTTGGCTAATGGTTAGCTGCGCCACGCTCTTTTCGCGTGGGCAGCTTTGTTATGCCCTGTTTTTCAAATTAATTCACAAAGAATTCAACCAGCTGATATTTTCATATAAAAATCAAGAATGAGAAAAATCAATTAGCACCTTGAATATATTACCATCTCTGTCTTCAATGAATTCAATATTTTTATAAGCACTAAGTGCTCTGCGAATACCATTTCCTAAACCACGATAGGGCAAAATCTTTGTTGCAAAAGAAGCTAATATTGGGTTTCTAATATTTGAATTACCACTTTTTATATTTTCAATTGTCAGATTATTGGGTAAATGGCCAGGGCTAATTATCTCAATTCTGTTATTAAAAATAAATATTCGAATTGGGGCTGAAATGAAATAATCTCTATGAATTAAGGCATTTGTAATTATCTCCTCAAATACAATTTTAGGAATTTCTAATTCTCCAAGAGAATTTATATTTTTATCATTCTGAACCCTTTTTACATTTCTTAAAACAAAACCTATAGTATCATCAAACACCCTTTTAAGAGTTCCAGAAATATCCTGACTATCCCAATAATTATCTTCATCAATATCAGCTTTTGGATAAGTTACACATTTAACTATAAATGCAGGTAAGAGGTATTTATTATTTTTTCCAAAAAGCAACGAACCAGCTACATTAATGCTATAATCATTGTTACATAAATTTAGATTTTTGAAAAGTTGTTTAAGGGGTAGGTTTTGTTCTTCAAAACTTTCTTCAAACTGTTTTTCATAAAACTCAGCAAATGATTTTTCATCTATGTCTGCCACTGTCATATTAGAAACAGGAATTTCATCACCGTGAATTAATCCAGCACTTTGATACATTCTTTGAATTTCTTCTCTTGATGTTGCTTTTTGTTTATTAGCTCCACTTTTCACCCAGATAACACCATTTTTGTCCATATAAGGTTTAGAAATACCTTGTGGAATATGGACAATCATTACAAGACCATCTTCCAAATATATGTTTTCAGTTATTGGGTTTATGGGAGGTTTTATTTGTTGAGATCCGGCATTTGAAACCATTAAATTAAGTCTTCCCATATCTTCACGAGTTAATCCAGATATTGTGCCATCATCAGAAGCACCAATTATTATCATACCACCTAAAGAATTACTAAAAGCAATCATCTCTATACCCAATGAAGTTTCGTTAGTAACATTTGCTTTAAATTGATGTTTGCTGTCTTCGTCTCTCGCGATTATTTCTATAAGTTCTGAGGTTTCCATATTCCGTAAATCTCCTTGCGTTTATTAAAAGCATCTTGACCACCTTCCATAATATCAACTATTTCTTGCTGAATTACAGGTGAATCAATGCTTCCGCTTGTTAAAAATATTTTTTCATCTTCATACCTGCAAGAGTGAATCTGTTCGGAATCGCCCAATACAGGAAAATTTGCATTATGAGTTGCAAAAATAAATTGTGTTTGCGGTTTCAAGATTCTAATTAATTTAATTACATCTTTATAAATTGTTTGATTATCTAAATCATCTTCGGGTTGATCAATTATTATTAAATCGTTTTCTTTTTGACTTAAAACAAAAAGAATAAGAGCTGATGCTCTTTGACCTAATGAATGATGTTTTAATTCTTTTCCTTTATATTCTATCGAAAACTTATTTGGGATTTGCCAAGTTAACAATTCTTTTAGATTTTCAAAAAAACACCGTTCAAATATTTCCTTAGAACTAGCTATTTTCATTTTAGCATTTTCGAAATCATTAAAAATTGATGCAAAATCAGAATAATTATTAACAATATTTTGAAAACTATTTTCTCTAATTCTACTGCCTTTGAATATTATTTTAAAAAAATCTAAAAAAGCAGATTTATCTCCTTTGAATTCAGAAAAAATCTGAATTGAAGAATTGTTCTCATTTACCTTTAAAAGCTCTTTATTTATTTTTGTATATTCTTCATTCCATAGATGATTTAATTTTGAAAGAGATTTTATAAGTTCAATTTTTATCTCAGAACTTTTTTTACTTTCTCTTTGTAAACTGCTCAATAACTGTTTGGTAGTTTCTATGATTTTTTGCAATTTAGGGAATTCTTCAAGATTTAGTTGTTTCCCTTGTTCTTTTAAACTCACTTCCAGTTTTCTGCGAATCTCGGCAAAACTGTCAGCTTGTTTTGTCTTATATTCTCCAAATTCTATCTCTTGTGATTTTAAAGTCACAATTTGTTTTCCTATCTTTTTAAGTTCATTTTCTATATTATTAAAAGAATTAAGCACAATTTTATATATCTCAAAAAATTCTTTGAAGAATAAATCATTTTGTTTTGATTTGTAAATAATATGGTTCTTCAAATCATCTTCATATTGATTTATTACACCTGTTAAGGAATTCTCAAATTGTTTAATATCAGAAATTATTTTTTTAATTTTTCGAGCATCAGTATTAAAATCAGTTTGTTGCTGCAGTTTATCTTGTATTTCATTTTCTTTGAATATTTTTAGTCTAAATTCTGCATCTTGATGTTTAGATATATTTTCTTCGATTTTTTCATCAACATTGGAAAGATTGAATAATTTATTACATTGTTCAAAAACAATTTGCTTTTGTTGTTCAATTTGCTTTCTAATGTTATGAAGTTTTTCACCAACAAGTTTTTCAACCAAATCTTTTTCAAAACCCTCTCCAGTGCTTGAAAGATCTTTTTGTCCAAAATAAATAGGTTTGTGTATAATTGTTTCACGAACAGAAATGCCCGATTGAAGTTCACCGTTGATAAATACTTCAGAAGAATCATTTAAAATTCTACTAATTCTGTAATCCCGACCGTATTTATCAATGACTTGTATGATTGCCTTTCCACCACTTCCAAATGTGTGAGCAACGAGTCTATTCTTATAATTTGAATCTATAGTTTTGTTGCTAAATGGAATATTTAAAACATAACGAAAAGCTTCAATAATTGATGATTTACCACTACCTCGAATACCTATCAAAGAATTTAATTCGGGTGAAAAATCTATCTGTTTCCCATCTAAAATACCACCTTCAAATAAAATACTTTTTATATAAGAATGTTTTATCTTATCGGGTTGTTTTGCTGAAATTCTATTTTGATAATCTGAAAAAGCATATTTAACAGCTTCAAAAGTAAAATCACCAATTTTTATCCAAGTTTCTTTTTCTACTTCATTGCCTGTTTCATCTTTCTGTTTTCCACAAAATCCAATTTCATTAATTGATTTACAATCTGAACCTTCAACTTCGGCAGGATACCAATCTTTTAACCAATTTTTGATTTTTAATCGATTATCATTGGTTCTAAATTTTTGAAATCCCAAAGTTCTTTGTCTAAAATATTTATTTTTCCCTAATTCTTGAATTCGTCCACCATCAAGTTCATTAAAGAGACCACTATTTTGTTCAATATGTGCAAAAATTAGGAAATAATCGCGTTGATAACCATTGAGTTTTTTTATTGTTTCCAAAAGATTTAAAGAACTTCGTCCGTTTTCTTGCTCATATTCAAATGGAGTTTTACCCTCAAAAGTTACATTTAAAAATTGATTTATGTAATCATTCCCATTTTCCAACCATTGATTTGAAAAGACTATTAAAGTGTGAATACCATTTGAACCATCATTAACAGAAAGTTCAACTCCCGAAAGCAATAATATTTCTTCTTTCTTTGCTTTTTTTCTGAGATTTACAAATTCATTTTTATCAAATTTATTATGATTGGTAATTACACCGACATTTATATTTTGGTCTTTTAGTTTGCTTACATAATTATTTAGAAAATAATTCTCTTCTCCATCGTAATTGAATTCCTTATCTGCTTTTGTATGAAGATGAAAATCAGCTTTTAACCAAGTTGAGCCATTTTCAAATATTTTATACTTATTTATTTCTTGAGACATTTATGATACTTCCTTATTTCCATTTTAGGAAAATGTTTCTTTCAAAACAGCGAACTTTGATTAAAATAGAATGAATATGCAATGAGTATATATCTTTTTATTCATAGTTTCTTCTCTCAATTTATTTTTTATTTATAATTTTATACGAGTAGAAAAAAACAACATTCTTGGTCAAGGAAATTGAGTAATGTTGCTAGAAAGGGCATAACTGGATGGCAGCTGCCACGCTCTTCCTGCTTATCTTCTTGCTTGGCTGTGGAGCTGTTTGTTAGCTACAATTCTATCTAAAAATTCGACTTTATTAAGATTTAATCTCGTTTCTGAAAGTTTTTTCTTTTGGGATTTAATAATATTTTCCTTGGTGTAATAATCTTGTTAGAAATTACTTTTGAAGGTTTAGAGAGAAAAGGAACATTATCTCTTACAGTATCCGAAGAAGCAATTACATAATAAAACATCTTTCCATTTGGAACAGGAGCACTCCAACTCTCATACGTAAAAGTTCCGCTGCCGTCTTCCGTAAAAGTTCCGTACGGATCATCGGACGCATAGATTTTATAGGAATTCGCTCCGCTGACTGTATCCCACGAGATATGGACAGAATCCTGATCGATGGAAATGGTTACATCCTGCGGAATATCGAGAGATTGCTGTTCATATCTTCCAATTATGAACTGGCTGAATTCTGTGATTCCATCGAAAGTTGATTCATCGGTTGCAGCATTAACTGAACTTGCATTTGTCAGATAAACCCAACTTGTATCGGCATTGCTGGCACGAGTGTAGAGTTTTATGTTGGCAGGATCACTCTCATCCGCATCGATCAAATCCTCATTAAAGGTAAAAGTCAAGTCTGCGTCGAATGAACCGCTTCCAAAACGATTCACGATCCAATATTGAGCATCGAAAACTTCATAAGGTTCGGTTGGATTTATATTTGGAATTGTGTCGATTCTTGTAACTGTTATTTCTGCTCCGTTTTGATAATTGAAATACATCGAAAGTCCGGTATCAATAAAATCAACCGTTCCAGCGGATTCTGTTTGAGAATCGGAAACTCCATCTCCAAAAGGAATGGTGGAAGTTATCCAATCTTCTTCTGCCATATTCGTAAGTGTTCCATTATTTCCTGAAATATTATCTGCGGTTGTTATCCCGCTTCCTTCATTGAATTGCCAGTAACTGACCAATCCGGTTTCAAGACCACTTAAAGGTAGATACATATTTTCCCGAATATCCTGCTCGGTTCGTGCATAATCCCAAAAAACCACTTCATCCAAAACACCGTCGAAATACCAACTCTGATCACGACGACTTCCAAAATAAATATCGTTAGTTGTGCTGCTATGTGAGAATGTCGATGTCGCTTCAATCTCTCCATCTACAATCAAGATCATAGTTGCTCCGTCATAAGTTCCTGCCACATGATGCCAGTCGGAATCATTCCAGAAATAACTGATCTCACTCCTACCGCTGCCGCTTCCAATCCCGAAAATGACTCCTTCTGTTTGTCCCGAAGCACCGGAAAGGAAATACCAATCAGTGCTTGTGTCTCTTCCTTTGTCGATGATACCCCGCCAATTCGCCGGATTATCAGCTTTTAACCAAAATTCAACTGTAAATTGAGGATTGTTCAGAGATGGATCGGAAGGAATAGATACATAATCATCGACACCATCAAATTCCAGACACATACCTGGTGTGCTATCTGTAATGAAGCCGGAAAAATCCTGATCGATTTTTTCTTCAACAAGGTAAATATACTGTCGATATTCAGGTTCAAATTCATAGCCAAGTTTGGATGGAGTACCTAAGTCTTCTATGATATAATATCGGTTTATGGTTAACTTTAATGATTGTAATG
>JAIORE010000134.1 GCA_021108315.1 Candidatus Cloacimonadota bacterium | reverse complement strand
TATTTTTTATGCGAAATGTGCATTAAATCTTGCTTTTTATTATTTTGTTTCTTTTTTTGGTTGATTGAATTATTCGTGGGTTCTGAATTAGCTAAACTCGACGCTGACTTAATCACAAAGCAGGTCGTAATCGCTTAATTGTTGAATAATTAAATCCACATAACATAAGTACCCACATTCTGATTGAGAGAAAAGCGAGAAGAACGTGGTGTACTCGACCATTACGTACAACAATTGAGGAGTATAGATGAATATAGATAAATTATATGAATTTGGAAAAATCTGGGGTGAAATAAAATATTTTAATCCATATATTCATATAAACAATGTTGATTGGAATAAAGCGTATTCAGATTGCTATACTAAAATAAAGAATTGTAATAAAATTGATTTTTTAAATGTCATTAATGATGAACTATTATCAAAGTTAAATGATCCGTTAGCAAGAATTGAATTTTCAAAAAGTAAAGAAGTAGATTGTTATTCTGAAAACTATTTTAAAATGTCTTCTGACTCCATTATCATATTAAAATTAACAGATTGGGCAAATAATAATGTAGATAGTCTCATAAGAAAAGCAATTGAAAATCGTCAGAACGCAAAAGGCTTAGTTTTAGATTTAAGAAATCTAGTAGAAGAGGGAGAAAAACGAATCTATTCTAAACTTGATGAGAACCAATTATTAAGATATTTTAGTTCAGTTGGTCAAAAAAGGACTTCTAATTTAAAGATGGAATATGAAGGTTTTCCTAATGAAAGAACTCCTGAAAATGTAACTTTTTACAAAAGTTATTTCAAAATTCAAAATAAATTCAAAATACCTGTTTTTGCTAAAAGTGTAGAAGTTCCGATTATCATAATTTCAGGTAAAGGCGATCCATTAAGTGCAAATATTCTTGATCTGCGCAACAATAATAAATGCAAGGTTATTTCCATTAAAGATACTTTTACAAATATTTCAGATCCAGATAATGCATCTATCAATACTAAATTTGGAAAAATTGCGTATTCTATTCAAATCCCGATTTTTGAAAATTCTAAGAAACCTGTTTATTCGGATTTTATAATTGAAAAAATTCCTGATGATAAAATTATCGAATTTGCTCTAAAAGAAATTGTTAATTACTCAAAACCTTCTCCGCAAACTGAATCTGTTGATATTTCGAGTGCAATAAAAATGGATATTGACTTTAATGAAAACACATTTCCTAGTGAAATAGAAAGAGTTATGGCTGTAACGAAACTTTATATTGTTATAAATTATTTCTATCCGCATAAAAAAGCAATGAATTGCAATTGGGATGATATTTACAAAATTTTCATAAAAAAAGCAATCAGTTGTGTAAATCGAAATGACTATATTAATCTAATAAAAGAGATGAGTGCATTTACCGAAGATTCACACGTTTTCTTGTGGTATACGCGTGAAAATGCAATTCGTAAAATTCCATTAACAGCTATATATCTTGAAAAAAAAATGATAATTTCTGAAATAATAAATGAAGAATTCCAAACTCTTCATAATGTTGAAATTGGTGATGAAATAATAGAAATCAATGGAAAAAGTATTGGAAAATTAATTGAAGAACAAAAGATATATATTAGTGCTTCAAGAGAAATAACCTTGCTTAGAGAATTGATACGAATATTGTTAATAGATGAAATCAATAAACCATTCTCCCTAAAACTTTTGTCGAAAACAGGATTAAATAAAACAGTTTCAGGTAAATATGGTGAATTTATCATTTCAGATAATTACAAAAAAAAATCAGAAGAATCAATAAAAGAACTAACGGATTATATTCTCTATGTAAAACTTTATACACTTTCAGCAGACGATATTCCTGAACTAGAGAGGAAGCTAACAAAGTTTAAAAACGTAATATTCGATATGCGTGGTTATCCTTCTTATTATGAGATAGTTACTCTCTTAAAAAAAATATGCAAAAATGATTATTTTGATTGGGGTAAAGACAAAATACCGATTATTTCATACAATCCTGCAACAGAAGATGATAATTTTTTTGCGTTTAAAACGCTGATTAGTAAATCAAAAGCTTTCCCAAAATTTAATAACAAAATCGCAGTATTGATAAATGATGAAACTCAAAGCTATGCAGAAGCAATAAGTGATGCACTTCGTGTAAATAGTGAAGCCATTTTAATTGGCAGCAACACAGCAGGTGCAAATGGAGATATAACATTTATGAGTTTGCCAGGTAATCTTGATTTAATGTTTTCACAGATGGATGCTCTAATTGCTGATGGAACTTCAATGCACAAGGTAGGATTATTCCCGGATATTGAGGTTTATCCAACAATAGGTGGAATCAGTGCAGGAAGAGATGAACTTATTGAAAAAGCAATTGAATATTTTAATAAATAGAATTGAAGTGTACGTAACACAGCACTCCAAGTTCAGATTGAAAGATAAGCAAGGGGAACTTGGCAGTGCCCATCCATTAAGCCCATTTGAAAAGTGAAAGAAAAAATCTTCATGTCCAGTTTATTATTAAAATTACTGGACAATATTACAAAGAAATAATTAATGCTCACATTATGAAAGTAAAAGAATATGTAATCAAAAAGATTGAAAGACTTCCTAAAGGATTTGTATTTACCTATGAGGATATCATTAAGGAAGTAAACAGCAAGGAAGCCGTAATAAAAAATTTAAATAGATTGGTAACTTCAGGAAGATTAAGTAAGCTTTCAAAAGGTAGATTTTACAAACCCGAGATAACTCTTTTTGGCAAACTGGAACCCAACGAATACCAAGTTGCAAAAGATTTATTAGAAAAGAATGGGAAAATTATTGGATATTTAACAGGTTTAACTGTTTACAATCAGCTTGGTTTAACAACACAATTGGGCAATATTATACAAATTGGTCGAAACGAAATAAGACCTGCTTTTCAACGAGGAAAATATAAAATATTCTTTGTTAAACAAAAAAATAATATAACCAAAGAAAATATTGCACTACTACAAATTTTAGATTCAATACGTTATATAAAAGAAATTCCTGATGCGGAAACTTCATTTCTATGTAATCGGTTTCTAAATATTTTATCTGAACTTTCACTAAAAAATAAAACAGCATTAATCCGTTTAGCACTTAAATATTCACCTTCAACTCGTGCGTTGATTGGTGCATTACTAGACAAAACAGGAGATGAAAAACTAACTGAGAATTTACAAAACTCTTTAAATCCTATTACAATTTATAAGTTAGAGATCACAAAAGAAAATTTATCAACAATTGAAAAATGGAATATAAAATGAACCTACACAATGATACAAAATTGTTTAAACAAGCAATACGAGCGACTTCTCAACATAGTGGACTTTTAGAAATATACGTGGAAAAAGATTATTGGGTAACATTGGCTTTGCACATTATATTTCACAGTGATTTAAAAGATTCTGTTGTTTTCAAAGGTGGAACTGCACTATCTAAAGCTTTCAAATCGATAGAGCGTTTTTCCGAAGATATTGATTTAGTTTTGTTGCACAATGAAAACGAAACATCTAATCAACTCAAAAAAATGTTAAAGCAAATAAGCAATATTGTATCTGAACAACTTCCTGAATTTGCTCTTGAAGGAATTACAAGAAAAATGGGAATGAATAGAAAAACTGCTCATTCTTATCAACATAATTTTGATGGCAATTTTGGACAAATAAGAGATTGCATAATACTTGAAACATCTTGGCTAGGCAATTATGAACCTTTTACAAAACTAAAACTAAATTCATTTATCTATGAAATGATGATCGCAAAGGGACAAGAAAAAATTGCAGAGACATATGGTTTATTACCTTTTGAAGTATTAGTTCTGGAATCCAAAAGAACAATTTGTGAGAAAATTATGAGCTTAACTCGCTTCTCTTATTCTGAAAAACCGATTGAGGAATTAAAACTTAAAATCAGACACATCTATGATATTACACGTTTACTAAACGATAATGATATTTTGCAATTTATGGAATCAAGTAAGTTTGATAAAATGCTATTGCGTGTGGCAAAAGATGATGTTCATAGTTTCAGACAAAATAAATGGTTAGAAAAACACCCAAAAGATGCAATAATTTTCACTAATTCGAAAGAAATATGGGAAGAATTAAAACTCACTTATCATAACAAGTTCAAGTATTTGGTTTATGGAGAACTACCGAGTAATGAAGAGATTTTATCGTCATTAAATAAAGTTGTTTCCAGAATTTCAACGGTTAATTGGTCTGAAATAAAGAGAGAGTTTAGCAACTGAAATATTCTGATGAATCTAGGAGAATTGGCTTAACAAAAGTGTCAGTGCTCTGATTGAAAGAAAAGCAAGAAGAGCACCGCACACTCTATCCATTAGCCGAAATCAAGAATAAAAATCATTTAACGGATTTGTTTGGAATTTCAAAGTGTAGTTACTTGCTTATTTTTTATAATAAAAAAAAGAAATCAAGGAAAAGTTTTTTAACAGCAAAACACAATAATATCTAATTTCTAATGCAACACTTTTAATCTAATCTACTCAAGTTCAACTGAGACTTTTTTGATAATCGTGAAGTCAATTAATCATGACAATAATTGAAAAAAATGTGGATGAGTGAGAACAAAATGTTTTAACAGATTTCGTATCAGATTTTTAATTTTAAAGTATACCCAAAAGATGAAAAAGATAAAAGCAAAATGAAAGCCAAAAGCCCTTATTTGTCCACTTTCGGAAATGTTTTTTGTAATCTTCTGTGTCTCAAATTTTAAATATTTCTTTAACGGATTTCTAAGTAAGTAAGTAATGAGTCCACTCCAAAAATCCTCCAAAAGGGAAAGAAAATTTTCTAAGAAAATTATGAAGCACAAATATTGCTTTTATTGAACAAAAAGAAACATTTTGTCATAAAATGATCATGAAATTATGAGACATTTCAATAAAATTAGGTTTTTGGAGTGGACTCAGTAATGCAAATTCTAAAGAATCCGTTGCTCAATCTAAATTCAATAAAATCTTTTTACGTAAAATTAAAGTGTTTCATTTAACAGAGCAAGAAAATACAAGAAATAATGGCTAAAGATTACCTAAGTCGCTTTTATTTTCTCAATTTTCTCATTTTTTTCTAAACAGTTTCAAAACAGGTAGTTTCATTCTAAAGTGTTTGCTGTTCAAATTTAATTCGAACGCTGACGAAGAAAATTCGTAGAGAAATTAAATCAAATAAAAAAAACAGAAAAGTTTGATAATTCTATATCAGTGAATAATTTACGCAATCTGTTATAAATTTAACGAGAATGTTTTTGGTATAAAATTTAAATAATTCTATAAAAGAAAGAAAAAATAATTAAAGAAAAAAAGAATGAAGAATTCACAAAATTGCTATTTTTCAAAATCTGGAATTTATTATTTGTAAATTATTGTAACATAATGAAATCCGTTTTCAAAGCAAAAAAAATATCAACGAACAGAAAAGGAAATTGAAATTTTAATACAAAACTGTGAAAAATAAAAAGATAAAGAAGAGAAAAAAACTTTTCAGAATAAAATAAACTTTTTCCTTGATAAAAAATAAGCAAATTCAAAATCTTGGAATTAAGTCAGTTTTCGCTTTTATTCCGTCTGTAGGCTTGATTAAATGATTTTTCGATGGTAAGTTAAAGTTAATCGGAAGGCGGTTTTAATCTTTTTGTTCTTTTAATCGTAACGTTCTTGAAAAATAATTGAATCGGCTAACATCGTGCTCCAAGTTCAGATTGAAAGAAGAGTAGGATGAACTTGGCAGCACGCGACCATTAGCCAACATGTCGCTCCACTCCATGTTGGCTAACGTTCGGCGTGCCACTA
>JAIORE010000180.1 GCA_021108315.1 Candidatus Cloacimonadota bacterium | reverse complement strand
AAGGTGTAAAAACTTGGTTTATCATTTCCGTTAGAATCTCTGCTCCTTCTTTCCCATTTTTCATCAAAGTTTGAGTCATTGCAGTAAATCCGGAAATATCTAAAAACATTGTTGCAGCTTTGAAGGTTCCGTTAAACTGGTTTTCTTTGAATTTCTTCAAAATAAATTTTGGAGTTAGGTTTTTCATTTTTTTTACTCATTTATTTTTTTCTACAATCTAATGTCCTATAACTATTCCAATAAAAAGCAAAATGCCCAAGTACATATTAACTATTTAATCACTTGCATTTTCTTCACAAGCACAGTTTTACTATCTAATTTCAAGCGATAAAGAAAAATCCCGTTAGCTACTGGTTTATTAAACTTGTCCATTCCATCCCAGTTTACAAACCATTCTCCAGCATCTTTTCTTTGATTTACCAAGGTTTTTATTTTTCTTCCTTTTATGTCATAGATAGAAATATTCACAAGCGAAGGTTTTTGAATTGAATAATTAATTCTGGTGGTTCCTCTTTTACTATCCATTAATTGAAAAGGATTGGGAAAATTTTGTAGCAATTCCGCTATAGGTTTTGTAATTGAACTTTCATTTTGAGAAACAAATCCATCATCAAGATTTATTTTGTAAGCAGAACAACCATAAGTGCCAATTACCAATGTTCTAGTTGGATTGTGAATTTTCATTGATGTAATTGGAACATTAGGAATTCCAGCAGAAACACTTTCCCAGCTTTCTCCTCCATTTTCTGTCATAAAAATTCCTGAATCGCTTCCCACAAATATTCTATTATAAATATTTGGATCAAGAACGATGCAATTTATCGGTATTTCAGGTAGATTTGAACTGATATCGAACCAATTTTCACCCCAATCATTTGATTTAAGAACATGAGGATAAGATTCATCCCAACGAAAACCGGAAACTGTAGCATAAATACAATTTACGTCAAAAGGATCGGTGGCAACTCTAGTTATCCAACGATTTGGTAATCCTTCTGAAACATCATTCCAGCTATCCCCGGCATCAAGAGAAATATGAACTTTGCTATCATCTGTTCCGGCTAGAATAATCTGAGTAGAGAGTGGTGAGATTGCTAATGTAGTAACGGTATGATAACTGCTACCGTCATCTCCATTAGTGAGGTCATCACTTACAGGAATCCAATTTTCTCCACTATTTGTCGTTTTCCAGACACGGTAAGTTCCAAAATACAAAATGCTTGAATCAACAGGGTCCATCACCAAGGGAGAAGACCAATTTGTCCTGTCCCAACTCATTTCATAATTAATTGAGAAAAAACTGAATCCACCATTTGTTGATTTATTTAGATTTCCCCATTGCCACTCTGCAAATATAATATTCGGATTTGAATGATCCACCAGACAATAAAAGCCATCTCCACCCAAAATTGGATGCCAATCGTCCAAAGAACCTGTTGTCGTACGAATTGTATTGTTGTCTTGTGTACCACCATAAATTCGTTCAGGATTAGTATGATCAATTTCGATATCATAAAATTGGGTTAAAGGTATATTATCAATTTTTTCCCAATTATCACCATTATCATCACTTAAATAGAATCCACCGTCATTTCCTTCTAAAATTCTACCTGTTATAGGATTTATGTACATTGCATGATGATCAACATGAATTTCGTTCGTATTCCCATAATCTGCCAATAAAACCCAATTACTTCCACCGTTATCACTTCTCCACAGCTCTACCCCAAGAACATAAATGCGTTCGGAATTATTTGGATCTACTCGTATTTGCCCAAAATACCAACCGAAAGAACTATTTATACCTTGAATTTGCGAATCATTTACTCTATCCCAACTCATTCCACCTGTTTCTGTTTTATAAACTTCTACTTCATTTTCGTTATCATAAAACGCATATAAAATATTTGGTTGAGAATTAGAAATCGTTAAACCAATCCGTCCTACATGATTTCCATTTGGTAAACCGGTTGTAAGTTCATACCAATTTTCTCCTCCATCAATCGTTTTCCAGATTCCTGAAGTTTCCCCAAAAGATTTTCGGTAATTCAAACCTCGCATTCTTTCCCACATTCCAGCGTATAAAATATCCGGATTTTCAGGATGTTGAACCAGATCTATTGCAGAAGTAGAATCGGAAACGAATAATTTTCTATCCCAAGTATCACCTCCATCATCACTACGAAAAATGCCCCGTTCGGAATTAGGTGAAAACAAATTTCCACAAGCAGCTGTAAAAACTCGTTGAGAATTTTCATAATCTACAATAATTCTACCAAAATATCCTGAATTTTCCAATCCTACATTTTCCCAATTCTCTCCAGAATCTAAAGTTCGATACATTCCATTTCCAAGAAAACTGTAGCTGGAAGCGTTTGCTTCTCCTGTTCCAGCAAATAAAATATTAGGATTTTGAGGATCAATTACAATATCACCAATAGAAATAACAGAAGCTTGAGTAAAAATATTATTCCAGTTTTCTCCACCGTTTTCTGTTTTATAAATTCCCCCGGAAGCAGCTCCCACGTAAATTGTATTCGGATTTTCCGGTAGAATTTCTATATCTGTGATTCTACCTCCAATATTGGTTGGACCAACCAATTCCCAATTATTTCTAGTATTTGTAGCCTGTTTATGCCGTTCCATTGCTGTTTTCATTCCTGTTGAATAAGATTCCAGTTTTATCTCATCATAAGGATAACAGCGTTGATAAGCCATCCATTCATTGGTAATTGCATCCGGTTCTTTTTTCAACGGTTTCCCGAACGGTTTTTTAACTAATTCTTGCTTAGCTTTTCTCTTTGGTGATTTGAATTTTGTATTGTTTCTGTAATGTTTATAAAATATAATTTCTAAACTTAGAATTAATACAATTAACGTAATTCCAATAATATATTTTTTCATAATTATTCTTCTCCTTGATAAAGCAAATTTATTCTAATATCAAATCGAGTATCACAAACAATTCTATTTATGCAAAAGACATAAACAGGATGAGCTTCCGCAGGTCTTCGGCTGTTTGTGATATACTTTGCAATATTAGATTATTCTTTTTTTCCTACTTTCTGCAACTCTACAACTTGTTTAGAAGGCAAATTCGGTATCTTTTTTATAACTTTTTCTATCATTATTTTTAAGTTAGATATTTTACCGTTGTTTTCAATATTTATATCGGCTAATTTTCTCTTTTCAGTGCTTGCCATTTGGCTTTCCATCTTTTTTTCTGCTTTTTTCAAACTAATTTCATCTCTTAATAATTGTCTTCTCAATTGGTTCTCACAATCTGAAACTACATTTATAGTAAGGTCAAAAGATTTCTGTAAATTATTCTCAAATAACAATGGAATCTCAAAAACAAGAAATTTTTCCTTTGATTTTTCTATAATCTCATCCATTTTTTTATATATCGAAGGATGAAGAATATTATTTAAAATCATCATCCGTGAAGAAGAATTAAATACAATCTCACCTAAGATTGATCTGACAATTTTACCATTTAGACATATCTCCTTTCCAAAATTTTTAACAAGCATATCAATAATTTTCCTTTGCTCTAAAACATTATGCCCGATCTTATCAGCAAAATAAACCGTAAAGTTATTCTTTTGAAAAATCTTACTCACTTCAGTTTTCCCTGAAGCTATTCCTCCGGTTATCGCTATCAGATAAGGTCTATGATCCGGCTTCATCTTTGATCCTTTGCGATAATTCTTCAATTGAAAGTCCCCTTGTAATCACACCATCTTTTGTTACTGATATTTTTCCGGTTTCTTCAGATACAATTATGGCAAAACAATCACTTTTTTCAGAAACACCAACCGCAGCGAGATGTCTCGTACCAAGAATTTGGGTATATTCGATATTTTCTGATAGAGGAAGAACAACTTTTACAGCGAAAATTCTATTATTCCGAATAATTACAGCTCCATCATGCAAAATAGTTTTATTATTAAAAATAGTAAGTAAAAGTTTTACTGAGATCTGGGCATCAACTATCTGTCCGCTGTCTATATACTCATCTAATTTTCTTTTATTTTCTATGATTATTAGAGCTCCTATTTTACGAAAAGCCATAATTGAAACTGCACTCACAAGTTGAGAATAAATAGATTTACGAGTATCTTTAAAAATTGTTTTCAAATCATAATTTTTTGCCATTCCGGAAAGTATATTCCTGATTTCCGGTTGGAATAAAATAATAAATGCCAACACCCAATAATCTTTCAAAACCCGCAGAAAGGAGGTCATCATTTCCAAATTGAGTACAGAAGCTATAAAATACATCAAAAAAATGAGTCCGAAACCAAGTAAAATCTGATAACCACCCGTCTTTTTAAGTAGAAAAAATACCCTATATAATATAATCGCTACGATAATTATATCAATTATATCTGTAAACTTAGGTATCAAAAAATTCATCAAATCTCCTTAATCGCTTTTAAAGTTTTTATTAATTGCTTATGAGGTTTTACATCGTGTACTCGCACAACTTGAATATTATTTTCAAATGAAAGAGCAGTTGTTGCCAAGCTTCCGGATAGTCTTTCAAATGGTTGGGATTCATAAATTTTGTTTATAAAACTTTTGCGGGAAGCTCCGAGTAATACCGGTACTCCAAGGCTATGGAATTCCTTTAAACGTTGAAGTATTTTCAAATTATCTTCTTGTCTTTTTCCAAATCCAATTCCCGGATCAATGATTATTCTTTCCTTTTCAATTCCGCTTTCAATGCAAAACTTGATTCGTTCATCAAAAAAATCACAAATTTCTTGAATAACATCATCATAAAATGGCTCCTTTTGCATTGATTGTGGAGTTCCCTTCATATGCATTAATATCACTGGAATTCGTTCATTTTTTTGAAGTACTCCAACCATTCTTTCGTCAAAGCTCAAAGCACTAATATCGTTAATAATATTTGCTCCGATTTGGATTGCTTTTTCTGCAACAATTGCTTTTGTAGTATCAATAGAAATGGGGATCTGAAATTTTTTACGGATCGCTTCAATCACCGGAATTATTCTTCTAATTTCGTCCTCAACACCAATTTCTTGAGCTCCCGGTCTGGTGGATTCTCCCCCAATATCTATTATATCAACTCCTTCTGAGATCATTTTTTCAACTTGCTTCACAGCATCTTCTACTTTTAAAAAATCTCCTCCATCTGAAAAACTATCTGGTGTGATATTCAGAATTCCCATCAATAATGTTGGCTTCAAAATAAGTTTTTTCCCTGATAGTTCAATTTCAAATTCATATTCACTCTGAAATGTTTCAACAAGTTTAATGATTCTTTTTAAAATTGAAGGAAATTCAAATTTTTGATAATTTTTTAACCTATTTTTCAGTTTTTTGAATTTACTACGTTCTCCTATCAAAATAATGTCACTATTTGAAATCTCACCTTCCACGATTCCATGGGACATGGCAGCATCTGCACCAATAATCAGCATCTCTTGCTTCAATATATTCGCAGCTCCGATACTGATGTTTTTCAGGAGTATCACTTCTTGAAACATTTTCGGAACCATTGCGTTCACGCCTTGTGATGAGACGTTGATACTTTTCAAAAAGACTTTTGCTTGCTTGGTAGTTTTTATACTAAGTATTCTATCCATAATTTTACACACTTTTGCATTACAATGGAATTGCTCTAAAACTATTTATATTTATATCTATAAATCTAATGATTGAAGTCATTTTTCCCTCTGTCTTTTGATTATATTACTTAAAAATGTTTTTTTATTTTTTTGGCAATTAAAAAGTCATTTTGTAATGTTTAATCAATACCGTTCGGCACATATTTTGCAGTCAGAAGAAATTATCATTAACCATAACG
>JAIORE010000144.1 GCA_021108315.1 Candidatus Cloacimonadota bacterium | reverse complement strand
GGAATTCTACGGGTTCTCCCATTATTTCTAATGGAATTGCAAGTCTCGATGATAGCGGTGCTGTCGGAATAATTGCGAAAAATTCTTTTGGTATGAACCACAGTCTCAGATTCAGAGCTAATTTATATTCACCGATTGCTACAAATTACTCTGATTTTGGTTTGCATGGTTGGGATGATGATTTCGATGTTAACACACCTTATGAAGTTTTTGCTCAGCGTTACGCTAGATCTTATATGGATATTCTTACTACTAATACCGGATACATTGCTGCTTTAGGAACAACATATATGGATGCATATCATAAGTATGAGATTACAAGAAAGGCAACATCGAATGAATGGTTTATTGATGATATTTCACAAGCTACAGAAAGTAATCCAAGTACTGTAGATTTATCACCAATGTTTTGTGAGAATATTTATCCGCCTGCATCAGGATATGAAAAAGCAGATATAGATTGGGCTTTCGTCAGAAAATTCAATGATCCCGAGCCAACTTCCACTGTCGGTACAGAGGAGCCGCTCGCTGTCACACTTTCTACATTCTATGCTATATACACAAACGGAACACCTTCATTATGCTGGACAACACAATCCGAAACAAGTAATTCCGGTTGGAATGTTTATCGATCTAAAACAATGGAATTTGTAGAAGGAATGAAGATAAATTCAGATTTTATTACCGGTTCAGGAACCACTACCCTACCCACAAATTATAGTTTTGAAGATGAATATGGAGTTATTGAGAATCTAACATATTATTATTGGCTGGAAAGTGTAGATTTTTCCGGCGTTGCATTAAATTATGGTCCTATTCCTTTAACTATACCTGAGGAAGAAAATCAGGATCCACCGGAGCTTATCGAATGTTATGGCTTACGCCAAAATTATCCGAATCCTTTTAACCCGAAAACAGAAATAAGTTTTACTCTAAAGAATGACTGCATAGGTGATTTGCTTATTTACAATATACGTGGTGAGAAAGTAAAAACTATATTTAGTGATTTTCAGATTGAAAAAGGCAAAACTTACAATTTTATTTGGGATGGTAAGGATGATGAAGGTAAGTCCATATCTTCAGGAGTTTATCTCTATCAACTTGTTTCTGAAAATTACATCTCAACAAAAACGATGATTTTACTAAAATAGGAAGAAATGGAGAAATGTAAAAAAGGGAAAAACAAAGAAAGAAAAAAGCAGGCTGGACTTCGCCCACTTTTGGTGTGTGAAGTCCAGTCTGTAGACATAATACATTGTTTCCACGCTCTGGTGTGGTAACGAAAGATTGAATTTTTTAAATTTTCAACGTAATGTTTCTCAACTTGAATATTAGATAAACAAAAACAACGATTTTTCATAGAATTTCTCCTCATCCTCCTCATCTGTGAAAAGGGAATCTATTTTTCTCTTTATTCAGAAACTCTCCGATTCGGGAGAAGAGTGAATTAACTCCACTGGAGAGGAGAGAGTTGGATGATTTGATTATAATGTAAAATTAGTTCCGAATTACGACTCAATAAAATTTAGGTAAATTATTTTCAAACAAAGAAGAAATCGGTACTACATCTATATTCAATTTCTCAATTTTTTTTAATATTCTTTTTAGATATTGATATTTTTTTTCATCAGTGCAATGAGTAATTACTACTATCTGTTTTTTAGTTTTCATCAGTTTTTTTAGTGTTTCGATTTTTTTATTCATAGTCTTTTCTGACGTATCGGGTGTGTCCAAGAATAAATTATTTTCAAGAGACGGCATAAGCATTTTTTGAGCAGTTTTATAAGCAATTGATGAGGTTGTGGTTTTACTATCAAAAAAAATAAGATTATGTTCGTTGAGAGTGGTAAGAACGGTTTTCATCACATCCTTATCGGCAGTTGCGAGCGAACCCATGTGGTTATTCGCTCCAATGCAAAGGTTCAATTCCTTTATATAACCTTCTACTTTTTGCTTGATCACTTTAGAGGATTGATGAACATAAATTGCATTTGGACCGGGATTGTTTTTGGGAAAGCTCATTGGCTCCATAGGCATATGAATCAAAGTGTCATGTCCATTTGCTACAGATTTTTTCATGCATTCTATGGAGTGGGAAAGATGTGGTAAAATTGCAAAAGTTAGAGCCGGATTAAGTTGAATGAATTTATCTAAAAGCTCACCTTTGTAATATCCAAAATCATCAACAACTATAGCGAGCTGGACATCCGAACTTTTATAAATATTAGATTTAGCATAATAGATGCGAATTGTGAATATTTGTCCATCAGACCTATCTTTGAAAGAAATTACCTGCCGGTAATTTGTACCAATTTCATCACCTTCTAAAAGAATTCCTCCGTTTTTCTCAATATTTCCCGTAAAAAGCATATTCGCATAATTCAAGTCTAATTTAACTTTATTTATACCAATATAGAAATAAATAGCATCTTCACCAATCCACATTTTATAGGCTTCTGAAGGAATTTTTAAAGTTTTTACAACTTCCGCAATTGATTCGCTAACATTTTGACTATAGACAATTTGCTTCGTCTCTACTTTCTTCATTTTTATATTAGAAATTTGGATATCGGAATCATCTGTTATATTTGAAATAAAATATATGATAAACGAAACGAAAATTGCAATTAAAAAAACAATTAATAATATATTTGAATTTTTCTTTTTTCTTTTTTTTCTTCTTTTTACGGGCATTTTTTATCCTTATAGATTCTCTAAAATGAATTAACATCATATTTGGAGAATTTTTTATCTGAAAAAAAAAGTTGCTTATACAGTCAAGATTTTGTTTTGATAATAAACAGTGTTTCCTATTTTTGAGTGAACCAAAAAGAAAAGGAATTAGCAACCAACAAAACCTACAAAACGAACAAAAAAAATAATCAACCACATAGTCTGTGGAGAGCAATAATAAATAATAAATTCTTAATGTTTTGTGTTATTTACGACTTTGCAGTGAATATTTCTTTTCATTACTTCAAAAAATTTGACATATAAACATCAATTAACATCTTAGAGTGAAGTGTTTTCTCTAAATTACAAAAGACAAAGCTTGAAAATTAGTTTATTTATTAAGATTAAAGTAGGTTTTTTTTAATATTTATCAGGAGTATATCATGTTAAAAAGCTTAATTCAGAGACAATATTTGATTATTCAAGTAATGGTTTTAATGCTGGTTTTATCCGAATTGATGGGGAAATTACTGCAATTGGTTCAGAAGATAAAGAAATTTGAAATTAGGGATGAATGAAATTATCTGGTATGGAAAGGATCAATTTGGTGAAACTGTTAGTTCAGAAGTATATTTCTATAAATTATTTATAAGTAATGAATTAGTGAAGACTAATAAATGTTTGTTGATGAAGTAAAATTGAATTCAAAAAACTTTGTGGCTTAGCGAATTGGTTAAAACAAAAAAATAACGCTAAAGGACACTGAATATTATGAAAAAATATGATATTGTTTTATTCATACGAAATCAGCGTAAATCTGCGTTCAAATAAAAAGGAGAAAGATTTATGATCTTAATAAAAAACTGTGAAGTATATGCACCTCACAAACTTGGGAAAAAGGATATTCTCTTGGCATCGGGAGAAATCTTGGAAATTGGAGAAAATATTGAAACCGGTTCTTTGAAAGTAAAAGTGATTAACGGAGAGAATTTCAAAGCTATTCCCGGATTAATTGATGGACATGTGCATATTGCCGGAGCAGGGGGAGAAGGTGGTCCCAAAACCAGAACACCGGAAGTAAAGCTATCTCAACTGATAGAAGGTGGGATAACAACTGTAATCGGTTGCTTGGGAACAGATGGAATGACTCGCTCAATTGAAAGTGTATTAATGAAAGCCAAAGCTTTTAGGGAAGAAGGAATTTCCGCTTGGATCTACACAGGTTCTTACCAGATTCCTACTCCTACAATTCTCGGAGATGTAGGAAAGGATATTGCTTTGATCGAGGAAGTGATAGGAGTTGGTGAGGTAGCAATTTCTGATCATCGTAGTTCTTATCCTTCTGTTAATGAACTTATCAGATTGGCAGAACATGCCCGAGTTGGTGGAATGCTGGGTGGAAAAGCCGGAATTATTAATCTTCATATGGGGGATGCTAAAAATCCGTTTGCACTGATCTATGAGGTTGTCGAGAAAAGCGAACTTAACTTCAAACAATTTATTCCAACACATTGCAATAGAAACGATTACATTTTTGAAGATGCAAAAACCTATGGGAAAAGTGGCTACGTTGATATTACGGCAAGTTCATACCCTTATTTTCCTCAATATGAGATCAAACCTGCTAAAGCAATTGTACAATTAATTGAAACGGGAGTTCCACTGGAAAATATTACAATGACTTCCGATGGTGGAGGTTCTTTACCGGATTTTGACGAACAAGGAAATCTAATAAAACTTGTTTCCGGTGATCCTGCTTCGATTTTTAGAGAAACTATGGAAGCTGTGAAGGATGAAAATCTGCCTTTGGAAAAAGCATTGTTACCTGTTACATTAAATCCGGCTACTGCTTTAAAATTAGCGAGCAAAGGTAGATTGGAAGATGGGAAAGATGCGGATATTGTGTTGATTGATCAGAATTATGACATTCATTATGTGATTGCAAATGGAGAAATTATGATGGAAAACGGTGAGATTATTAAGAAAGGTATTTTTGAGAAAGAATGAGATAAATTTAAAAAATATAAGGAGAAACTTACTATGAAAAAGAATATTTTGTTAAAGACATTTTCGGTATTATTTATTGTTACATTATTATCAGTGAATCTTTTCGGAGAAACAATTGAGGTTGATTATTTTGAGCGAAATACAAGTTCAAATCAAGATTCATTCTCAGACAACCGCTTGTCTGTAGCTGCTGCCGGACGTGGTTATACCGGCACAGCAGATCAGGGGGATATTTCATTAAGCTTATTAAATCCGGCTGCTTTCAAAGTTGCCAAAAAATATCAGTTGTATTTTGAGTATGGAACGAAAAGCGATATTGATTGGAATGAAGGTTTTGATGAGGAATATGTGGATGATGTCTCTATAAAAAGTTATAAACCGGGTATTTTATTTGGCTTCGCTACACAGCGGGAAAACTTTTCTTTTGGATTGATATTTACTACAAAAAAAAGTTATGATCTTTTTTTTAAAAACATGTATATTGGAGAATTATATGATGAACCATGCTATACTGATTTTCCAAATGGAACTTCAATTACTTCAGTGGTAATTCCGCTTTCATATAATTTCAAAGATATTGTCACTTTGGGATTTACTCTAAATTTTGATAAATACAAATCCAGCTATAAACATATCATTTATCATAATGGACATTTTCTTTATGAAGGAGCTAAAATTGATTTTATGCTTGTTCATTTTGTTTTTGGTACTATTATTACTCCTTTTAAAAATATATCATTAGGTGTTTCATATTTACCAGCAATCTCAAAAGATATTTCTTATAACTACTATTCAGAATATGATATTCAGCATGCCCCAAGTAACTATCCTTATGAATTTAGAATTGGACTTAAATACAAAACTAATTTGTTTCCTCTTACTGTTTATGGTGATTATAAATTTTCCAATTATTCTTCATTTGCTTCATTGAAGGATAGGAGTGATTATCATATCGGATTGGAGTACAAAATATTTGAAAAGTATATCATTCGGTCTGGTTTTTTTACTCAATTTGATAATAGAGATGTTGATTATACTTACATCAATGATGATGGTGAAGATTCTGATTATTGGGCAAGTGATATTGATCTTGAACAGTATTTTCTTACATTTGGATTGAGTTGTCCAATTTGGAGAAGTGTAGAGATTAATTTTGCAATTATGGATAGTAATTTATTATCAAAATCTTATGCAAAACAAACTCATATCAAAGTTGGAGTTGGGATTAATTATTAAGGAATGTTTTGAACTATAGATGTTCGCAGATGAATTGATACTTGTAAATTTTCATTTTAATACTATTTTATTATAAATATAGATTTAAA
>JAIORE010000147.1 GCA_021108315.1 Candidatus Cloacimonadota bacterium | reverse complement strand
ATATGGTAGATATTTTTTTCATCGTTCTAAACAAATAAAAAGTATTTTGAGCAAAGAAAGAAAAATGGGTATAAATTCATCTTTCTTTCTACTCACAAATCCTAATTTCCCTCTGGAAAAATTAAATTATTTTGCAAATGAAAAATATCATCAGGAAATCATTTCGTTATTTTTGAATAGCAGTATTAATTTACAAGGGAGCAAAGAATCTGCTGAATCGGTTCATCAATTGAAACTTGAGCAAGAAAAATTAGATGGGTTTTCTGCAAATGGTTTTAGAATTCGTTACCTTAATGCCGATTATCAAAAATTGTTTCGACTATTAGAGCAAATTCATATAAAATTTGATTCCAGTATTGGATTTGATGGAATTTTCGGTTATCGTGCCGGAATATCTTATCCTTTTCAACCTTATAATATCAAGGAAAACCAACCTTTTAATATTATTACCGTTCCGGTTGTCATTTCTGATAGAGCTTTTTATAATCAAAATTCTTATAAGAAAAAGATGCTTTTATCACAAATAAATTTGATATTGAAAAATGCAGTGAAATTTGGCTCACATATCAATATGAATTGGCATAATCACGTTTTTGATCAAATTGAATTTCCATTTTTAAATAAACGGTATTGGCAGATATTAAGTTTTTCTAAGAATAATAACGCTGAGTTGCTTTCAACAGAGGATTTCTCAAAATTTTAATAACTTTGACGCAAACTTTTAATAAAATAAATGAAATACTGTAACTTTTTTTAGAATAAAAACCTACCTATTTTTTATCAATTTTTAATAATTTTCCCGCTTGACACCATATCCAATTCTTCTGATTTTATAAAAAATTTTAGATTTTTAATTATGAATTTTCCTAAGAATTGTATCATAAGCAATCTTGCTTGTACATTGAACAAATTAGGATGAGCATTTGCAAATATTTACTGTGTTACGACTTTTTGTGTTCTTTGTTTTCTTTGATAATTTATAATTTAAAATTTATCATTTACAATTTAATAAAAAGGGGTTTTTATGATTTTAACAGAAAATGCGTTAACTGTGTTAGAAAGAAGATATTTCAAAAAAGATAATGAAGGAAATATTATTGAAAACTGGGAAGCTTTAATCACTCGTGTTGCAAACAATATTGCCGGTGATAATGATGATAAAAAAGAACGATATTTCAAATTATTAGATTCAGGATATTTTTTACCGAATTCTCCCACCTTAATGAATGCTGGGAATGATCTCCAACAGCTTTCAGCTTGCTTCGTTTTACCGATAGAAGATACGATGGAAGGAATATTTGAGACAATTCGAGATGCAGCTCTGATTCATAAATCCGGTGGAGGAACAGGTTTTAGTTTCAGTCGCTTGCGTGAAGCAAATGCCAGAGTTCGTTCTACAAACGGTGTATCAAGTGGTCCATTATCATTCCTGAATGTTTTCAATGCTGCTACTGATGCAGTAAAACAAGGTGGAACTCGTCGCGGTGCAAATATGGCAATTCTTAGAGTTGACCATCCTGAAATAATTGAATTTATCAAATCTAAAGAGGACACGACCAAACTGACTAATTTTAATATGAGTGTAGCTATCACAGAGCAATTTATGAATGCTGTAAATCAAGGTGCAGATTATGAATTGATATCTCCTCATACAAAAGAAGTTGTCAAAACTTTAAATGCCAGAGATGTTTTCTCATTAATTGTAGAAATGGCTCATAAAAATGGTGAACCGGGGATCGTTTTTATTGATCGTATCAACGAATTTAATCCTACTCCTCACATTGGAGAGATTGAAAGTACAAATCCTTGTGGGGAACAACCTCTATTACCAAATGAAGCTTGTAATCTTGGTTCTTTGGATCTTGCTGCAATGTTTAAAGACGAAAAATTTGATTGGGAAATTCTAAAATATTCTGTTATCGAAAGTGTGAATTTTCTGGATGATGTAATAGAGCATTCAAAATATCCACTTCCCAAAATTGAAGAAATGGTAAAAGGAAATCGTAAAATCGGATTGGGTATTATGGGTTGGGCAGATCTTCTTTATTTATTGAAATTACCTTATAATAGTGAAGAAGCTGTAGAATTAGCTGAAGATATTATGGAATTTATTGATTTTCATTCAAAAACCAGATCTATGGAATTAGCTATGGAAAAAGGAAGTTTCCCAAATTTCAAAAATAGTATATATGATTCTAAAAAGCTTATTAGAAAAGATAACAAGTTCAACTGGAATGAACTAAGAGAGAATATTTCTAAAAATGGATTGAGAAACGCTACATTGACCACGATTGCACCAACTGGTACGATCAGTATGATTGCCAATACTTCCGGTGGTGTTGAACCTCAGTTTTCTCTCGTTTATATCAAACATGTTATGGATGGAGACAAACTTTTATATGTGAATCCTCATCTGGAAAAGGTTTTCATAGATTATGGGATTTATTCTTCTGAATTGATGGAGAAAATTGCAGAAGAGGGAAGTGTTCAACATATTGATGAAGTTCCTGACGAGATTAAAAAGATATTTGTCGTTTCACACGATATTTCTCCGGAATGGCATCTCAGAATGCAAGCTGCTTTCCAAAAATATACCGATAATGCCGTTTCTAAAACTATTAATTTCACTCAAAATGCTACTAAAGAAGATATCCACATTGCCTATGAATTAGCCTATAGTTTAGGATGTAAAGGAGTTACTGTTTATCGAGACGGAAGTCGTGAAAATCAGGTTTTGAATGTTGGAAATACTTTGAATGATAATTCAAGTACACAAGAACAGCGGGTTGATCCTCGTAAAAGACCGGAAATTACTTCAGGAACAACCCAAAGGATGGAAACAGGTTGTGGACATCTCTACATCACCATTAATTCCGATGAAACCGGACCTTGCGAGATTTTTACCCAAATGGGAAAAGTTGGAGGATGTGCTTCTGCTCAATTGGAAGCAATTGCACGCTTAACTTCTCTCTGCTTACGTTCAAATATGAATGTTGATTCGATTATCAGGCAATTACAGGGAATTCGTTGTCCGTCACCAATGTGGCATCACGGTGAAGTTATCTCCTCTTGTGCCGATGGAGTTGCTAGATCGCTTAAAACTTTTTTAAATATGGAATCAGCACCTGTGAACCCAATTCCTGAAAATAAGCAATCAGTAAATCTTCAAACAGTAAAAACAATTACATCTCATCAAACTTGCCCTGATTGCGGAAGTTCTATAGAACATGCAGAAGGTTGTTTGAAATGCTATTCATGCGGTTGGTCTAAGTGTTGATTTTATTTTGTAAGACATCTCTATTTTCTCGTTTTTCTCGTTCACTAATTTTTTACATCTGGTTCCCAAGTTTGTCTTGGGAACGCTAATTTTTACTTCGAGTCGTAAGGATAATAGGACAATGACTTAAGCTATAAGTAACCCAAAAAGTTTTATTTAAGTTTTATAGATTTCTTTGCCATTACCTAAAAACAAACTGAATTCTGTTCAATTCGATGTTTTTTTTCGAGTAGAAAAATTGGTTTGAATTAATGAGAACTGTTTTTTTGAACTTCTAAATTGCTATTTTCCTCTGCGATCTTTGCATTTCTTAACTCTGCGGTCTCTGCGTGAACCTTTTTTTTCGCAATTTAAGTTGGATTTATGAAAAAAGACCTGTTTCCTAAAAAAACATTTGACAAACATATCTACCAAAATAAAAGTTGCAAAGTAGAAGTATGTACAAAGATTGTACAACTTAAATTTCTTAAGGAGGAAATTATGAAAAGAACAATTATTACAGTTCTTTTGGTTTTAAGCCTAACGTTTCTTATTGCCCTGGAGTCAGATCCGAGTGAAACTGTTGGCTTTGTAAAAATCACAGCAGGTATGGGATATACTCCCTTTGCTTTGCCTTTTACATTTTATGATGCAACTCACACTGAAACTCATTTAGTTTCAGACATCATTGGTGATCAAGTTACTGGAGGAACTCCCACAACTTCAGATAGAATTATTGATGTAAACACTGGACAATTTGCATTTTATAATTCTGGAACAGGCACTTTTGCTGGTACACTTGCAAATATAACTCCGGGACATGTTTATTATGTTCAAGTTAAAAATACTGCTTTTAACTGGATATTTAATCCTGCTCCACCGAGAGAAAGTCTTTTCAAACAAACAAAAAAAACAAAAGTATTAAAAAATTAATTAGGAGGAAAAAATGAAAAAAATAGTATTTTCATTAATATTGTTATTATCATTGGTAGGTTTAAGTGCTCAATTTTTGTATATTGATTTCCAAGATAATTCTGGCACTTTTTTAGGACCTTCTGGAGAAGATCCACAAGGCTGGGATATGGAAGTTTATGTAGATAATGGAGAATCTGATTACATACCTACTAATAATGAGAATTGCCAACAAACTGTAGAAAATTATGGAATGCCAGGTTATTTGTGGTCAAATTATTTGATTATTCAAACAGGTACAGTAGAACCAACTGCAGAAGCACATGATATTTATTTGAAAGTTTACAATGCTGATCATAGTTGTTTTACGGTTTCAGGTTTATACACTGTAACAACTGATGCATGGCAAACTGCAGAATTTGGTGGAACTTGGAGTGCTTGGGACTGTGGTGGAACACCACCAACACCAATTGATTGGCTTGATGGCATAACAGGATCTATAGAAGGGGGAACTCCTTCTGTTCCTGGTTCAGGATACGGTACTGGACTTCCAAATGAAGATTTACTTGGAATTCCAGCAAATGTTGGTTATTACTTTACTTTAACTATTGATGATGGTGTAACTGTTGATGTAACTTTATGTATTGACCAAATTGCATTGGGATATGTTCCTGTTAATCTTGCATATTTTGATAACGGTATCTGGACATATGTTGAGCCACTTGCATGGACTGATCCTATGACTGCTAATGCATGTATTACATTTAATATTGACCCAACAAGTAAAGGTAGTAGAGCTCCTGTTGATATTCCTATTGTAATGGCAAATGTAGATGGACCACTTCCAGTTGAATTAAGCCAATTCACTGTTGCACAAACACAAGGTGAATATGTAACAATTGGTTGGACTACACAATCTGAAACAGATATGTCTGGTTATAAAGTTTATCGCTCAAATGATAACGACCAAAACAATATGGTTGTAATCTCCGAATTGATTCAAGCTGAAAACTTAGCACAATCAAATGATTATCAATATAATGATAGTGATGTTGAAGTGAACAGCACATATTACTACTGGTTACAAGCAATTGCTCTTGATGGCAACACAGAATTCTTTGGTTTTGATCCTATAACAATTGATGAAGAATTTGTTACTCCACCAGTTGAAATCACTGAATTAAATTCAAACTATCCAAATCCTTTTAATCCAGATACAAAAATTAAATTCTCAATAAAAGAAGGGGAAACTGGAATTCTTAGCATTTATAATGCAAAAGGTCAATTAGTTGAATCTAATACTTTTGGTTCAGATAATCACATTTACGAATGGGATGGAACAAAATATGGATCTGGAATATACTTCTACAAGTTAAAAACAGATAGCTATTCTCAAGTCAAAAAAATGATGATGTTGAAATAGCAAAAAAGATAAATTTATAATAGTCGGCAATACTATTATATTGAGGGCTGAACTTTAGTTCAGCCCTTTTTTCTTTAATTAATATTTGGATTTGTCTAAATTTTACCGCAAAGACACAGAGAATAATTGTCTGAACTTTGATTTTTGTGATTCAATGATGAACTATGATTCTAAAAAAAACATGAGAATTCCTCATAAGAAATCAAGTTAATCTCTTAATCAAATGAATCAAAGTTAAAAACTCGTTACGAAGTTTGTCTTTGTAATCTCTTCTGCATTACCAATATCCCGAATGCTTTCGGGAGGAACGAGTTGGGCGTTTTTAAAAAATGGAAAACAACTTCCGATTATAGATGTTCGCAGATGAGTTGATACTTGTAAATTTTCATTTTAATACTATTTTATTATAAATATAGATTTAAA
>JAIORE010000221.1 GCA_021108315.1 Candidatus Cloacimonadota bacterium | reverse complement strand
CTACATCGTAGCGACATCTAATCAAAGATATATTTCTCCTTCTAATATGTCACTCCTACAGAGTTTACATTGATTTTCTCATTATTCCCAAAGCTTAAGCTATGGGCTACAGAGATTTCACCGCTCTGCAGTTTTTTTATAGTTTCAAGCGGATATTATGCATTTATGGTGAATTATGAAGTTCAAAATAGAATCTCCAAATGAATAAATCAACAGAGTCATAAATTATGTTTTTTCATTTTCCTAATAAGTGTTTGGCGAGAAATATTAAGAATTTTAGCTGCTTTAGTTTGATTGAAATTTGCTTTCTTCAAGGCTAACCGAATCGTATTTTTCTCGTTTTCCAGAAGATTCATTGATATTTTTATATCTGGTAAGCTACTTATATTATCAAGGTTTAAATGCTCAAATAATAACTCATCCTTATCACAATTGATCAAAGACCGTTCAATAATATTTTTAAGTTCTCTTACATTACCGGGGTAATCATAAGATTTTAGAATTCTCAAAGTATCTTTTTTGATAAAAGGAATTGTTTTTTTCATCTCTTTGGCAAATTTTTCTAAATAATAATAAATCAATGGTTCCAAATCCTCTTTTCGATTTCTTAATGGTGGAATATAAATCTCATAAGAAGCTATTCTTTGATAAAGGTCAAGGCGAAATTCTTTTGTTGTAATCAGTTTGTTTAAGTTTTTATTGGAAGCAGATATTATTCTGATATCAACTTTTATTTCTCGGTTGCTTCCCAATTTTCTCAATGTTTTTTGGTCTAAAACGCGAAGTAACTTCGCCTGCAAGGATAGAGGTAGATCACCAATTTCATCAAAAAATATAGACCCACCATTAGCTGCTTCAAGAATTCCGGTTTTGTCAAATTTGGCATCGGTAAATGCTCCTTTTGTATGACCAAATAGTTCACTTTCCATAAGATTTTCATTAATTGCTGCACAATTTATTGCAAAAAAACTTTCATGTTTTCGCTCACTTTTATAATGAATAATTCTGGCAATAATTTCCTTTCCAGTACCGCTTTCACCAGTAATCAAGACATTTGTATTACGAGATTTAGCAACTTTTTGAGCAAAAGATAGAACTGTTTTCAGTTGTGGACTAGAACCAACCAAATTATATTGTATCTTTTTTGTGAATTCAGAAGTCAAAAGAGAATTATGCTTTTTTAGTTTAGCAAGTTGTGTTTTCAATTCTTTTATTTTTTTCTCAGAATGAAGTTTATTTTGAAAAATCCTATTTTCCTGCTCTTTTTGAGCAATGTCATATTTCGTAATCAATTTTTCAATACTAAGTTTATTTTTTTGGGAAAGATGTCTTTTGTATAACTCAGAATAAAGTTGATATTTTTCAAAGGCTGCTTTAAATTCATTTTTTTGAGCATAAAGATTTGATATTTCTTTAGTGACATTTGTTAACAGAGTAAAATCATCAATCTCTTTCGCCAAAAGATATGCTTCATTCAAAAAATTTTCTGATTCAGAGGTTTTTGCTTGTTTCATTTTTAGTAATCCAATATTTAACAATGAATTTCCGATACCTTTTTTATCATTAATATTTTTTCTGATTGTCAACGCTTTTTCATAAAGTTCTTCTGCTTTCTTAAAATCTTTTTTTGCAGTATAGATAATTCCAATATTCGAATATATATTGGCAATTCCGATTCTATCTTTTATCTTTTCTTTTAAAACAAGTGATTTATTATAATGATCCAGTGCTTCTTCATAGCTTTTTTGATAAAAATTGATTACACCTAAGTTGTTTAATACTCTAGAATATAGAGATAAATTTGGAGTTTTTTTTATAATTTCAAAAGATTTCAGATAATATTTTTCTGCTTCAATGAGATTTTTTTGTTTTTCAAACACTAACCCGATACTATTGTAAACTTCAGCAATTTTTTCTTGTTCATTAAGTTCTGAAAATATTTTATATGCTTCAAAATAATGTTGAATAGCTGCATCGTAATCATTTAATGAAGATTTTAGATATCCATATTTTAAGTTTAATTCTGCAGATATTTTTTGATCATTTACAATTTTGTTAAGATTTTTGATCTTTTGAAGTATTTCAAAGGCATTGTGCAATTGATTTAAGCGAGAAAAAATTGTATATTTCTCAAAATAAACTGAAATTATTATTGTCTTATTTGTCGAAGAATTGGAAAATTGTTCAGCCAATGATATAAAGTTTAAAGCGTTTTTATAATTACCTTTCTGAATCTCAATTGAACTAAAGAGTCTCTGTATTATTGCTAATTTATCAAAATCATTCTTTGAAATATTACTATAAATTATTGAGATTTCTTTTTCCGCTTCTTCAATATTTTTAGAAATATTTTTTTTGATGCTTATTACTGATTTTTCAAAATTGATATTCATGATTTTGTTAGTTTTGTTTCTTTAAATGATAAGGATTATTTTTACCTTCCGAATCTTCATTCACCAGAAAGTGTAAAATAAAGCTTCGGAAGGTTATTTATTTTTATTTCGTTATTATCATTCGTTATTCACTGTTTTTTATTTTATCATCAACATTTTGCGAATATCTACAACTTTATGAGTAGTTAATTTGTAGAAATATACTCCCGATGAAACTTGTTTATCATCTCTATCTTTACCATTCCAGATTAATGAATAATTTTCAGCATTTAAATTTTCTCTTAATAGAGTTCTGATTTTCTGACCTTTGAGATTAAAAATTGAAATTTCTACCAAGCCTGAATTTTCATTATCAAGAGAAAAAGAAATTGTAGTTTCCGGATTAAAAGGATTAGGATAATTTTGATTCAATTTAGTGATTAATGGAATAGAGTTTTGAGGAGAATCTGTAGTTGATTTGTAAATAACATTAGAAAAAGCCGGAACACTTTCCACATTGTTTGTATATAAAGATTTTATTGCAAATTGGTATTCTCCAATAGATAATGAAGCCCAAGAAGTATCAATATAATTTGTATCAGGATGAGCAGATTCGATAAGATCCCAGTTCTCCGGTTCTTGAATATCATTAGAATCAAACCTATAAATATTATATCCCATAAATGAACGAGAATCCTTTTGGGAAGTTTCTATTTTTGACAGTCTTAAACTTGGACTTCCTAAATCTACTCCCCAAGCACGGATCATCAAATTTTTCCGAAAAGCAGATTCCGAACCAATATCAAGCCAGCTTTCAGTTGCATTTGTCCAATCACTAATTGCAAATTGAGTTTCCATTTCAAATTCCCAAGGTGTACCGATTCCATCATCCAAAGCTAAACCTGTATAAACACCTGGGGTATTTACACCAATCAAAAAACCATCCGGACAATTAACTGTTTCTGGAAGTTCATAGCTGTTCCATTCATCATCATTATTCGGGACAGTGCCTGATTGAAAAAGCAATTGAGAAGCATCAGGTAAGCCATCATCATTCAACCCAAAGATAAACAGTTTTACACTATTGTGGCTTCCATTAACAGAAGTTAGAAACCAATTTATACTTTCAATCACAGCGACATTTTGATGAACAGCACCAAAGACAGCATTTTGTAATGCCCCAAAACCTATCTGAAAAACATGTTCTCCATCATCATAACGGAACTCATTTGCACCAACTCCAGGTGAATTCCAAAATAAAGCAACTTCTGTTTCCTGCTCGTTTTGTTCTGCTTGAACATTTCCTGGTGGCATCGTAAACTCACTTAATAAAAGTGTTCCGAGATCAACATTCTCTTGCGTGATAAAAATATCTTCATTATAATTCTGGTAATCATTATGACTAATGCTGATGTTATAATTTAGGTTTAAATACACACCGGGAATATTAAATATGCCATCAGAATTTGTAGTTGTATTGTAGTTATAAAGCCCTGTAAATATGACAGTTGCGTTTTCCAAACCAATTTCTGCATTATCACTACCTGCAACAAAACCTTGTACATTTGCTGAAGCTGAAGCTTGTAAAATATAACTAAGCTCAGTTGTTTCATTTTCAATAATTTCAGCTTCTAAGGTTAATGAATCATAGCCTGAGTAACTTGCTGTAAAATTGTGAGTATTTTCTGGAATGTTAGACATCAGAAAGTATCCTTCATCGTTTGTGAAAGTCATCTGATCTGAATCTTCTCTTCTAACTTCAGCATTTACCAAGGGATCCCCATCTTCATTATTTACATAACCTTCTATGCTACCAAGGTTGGCAGTCAAAAAGTAAAAGGTGATATTTGGCAGATCTTCATTTCCGTAGAAAATTTCAGGAGGATTCAAAGGGTCAAATTCCACAACATTATCTCTATCATAAATTGTACGGTCTGTATGCTCTAAAGTTTCTGTAATATAAAATTGATTTTCAGCCGAATATGTTGACTCGTCCATAGGTCTATTTACCATAATAACTAAATTTTGTCCTGAATAATCATAAGGTGAATTTAATTCAATATTCACTCTATTATCCCCAGTTAGAAAGCTGACTGCTCCGTCAAAAACCAAATTTAATTCAGTAGCTTGAATCCAGCCTCCGGTAAGACTATCCTGTGTTGTTTCACCCATCCAGATTTTTGTTTGCTTGGTTATATTTTCCGAAAAATGATTATAATAGGCTATTTTAGTGATCAAGCCGGTAAAATCAATCTCATCAGAGAAATATAGTGATTGCGTTAAACTGTTTCTATATGAGAAACAAACTGGATACCTTTCATTAGTTGTGATTCCATTTCCTACATCAACTCCTATAACTCCTTGAGGAAAAATTGTAACTTCTATCTCATTTGAAGTATTGTTATTAGGATTTTCGTCAGTTTCTAAAACAACTCTGGCAGATAGATCAATAATACCTTCATTTTCATCTGCTGGAATGATCCAGACAAGTTGCTGAACCACTGATTCTTCCGGGTTTATGGTTGTATTTACTTCAATGCTTGTAAGTATTTGTGAACCGTTTTTCAATAACTGAACTGTGTAAGTAGTTTGAGCTACAGTTCCACGATTCATTATGGTTACTTCATAATTTTGGGAAGTTCCTGCATTAACAGATATTGGTCCTGTAAACCCATTTGCCATAAGATCATTATCGTAAACTACATCAACTTCCGCTGTAATATGAACGTTATCAATTGCCCACCACCAATCCCATCCCGGTTGTACGGAATGGAATCGAACAAGCACATTAGATGATCCTGTAGCAATTGAAGTAATGTCAATAATTTCATGAGTCGCTGCTACATCAACATTATCTCCACCCCAAGTAAGAATATTTACCCAACTTGAACCACCATTAGCACTTACATCAACATAGCAGTAATCTTCTGAATCAAATGTTCTAAAGTCACTATCAAATTCGAGAAAAATATCTGTATGAATTGAAAGGTCAAGTGCTGTTGATATTTGGAGGCTACAATCTGTAGAAGAGCCTGATCCGGCTTCATCAGCATCTGCTGCGCAAACATTTCCAGTAGATTCTGGTGGCATAGTATATGTATTTGGAAATGGAGATGAATATATTAACCATTCACCTGTACCACTATTGATAATTGAATTCCAGTTTCCCAGACCTGATTCAAAATCATCAAAGAAAATTGTTTCAGCAATTAGAGATGAAGATAATAATATAAATAATAAAAATATGATAAAATTTTTCACAAATTGCTCCTTGTAATTTTTTTTTAAAAATTGTTGCAACTTTCTTTCCAAGTTACAATATTTAATTTATTTTAGACTTTTACCACCAATACCAAAGTTCTCACGGGGAATTTCGACAATTTTTACATAAATATAATGCTCTGGTTTTTTGGTAATTTCAGATACGGCATCTGTTAATCTTCTAATCAATTGATTTTTCTGTTCAATTGTTAATTCACCTGCGTTTTCTATAGTAATGATTGGCATTTTATGAACTCCGAGTATCACAAACAATTCTGTTTGTGTTTATTCTTGTTCCCAAGCCCAGCTTAGGAACACACTAATTTAAGAAGCCCCTGCTTCGTTTGAAATCCGCTAAGCAGGTGCTTAGTGGCTGTAAAAAAATAATCTTTACAAATCATTATCTTTGAGGGCTTATTGTGT
>JAIORE010000215.1 GCA_021108315.1 Candidatus Cloacimonadota bacterium | reverse complement strand
CTTTGAATTTGTTCACAACATGAAAAAGCGGGGAAAATCTTTATTAGGTTCTTTATTAGGCTTGCTATTAGGATAACAACTTGAAACACATTATGAGCCTTAAATTTTATAAAAAAGTTTTTGAACATCACAGTTCTCCTTTTATTTTTTTAGATACCAAATCAAATTATTGAACTGTGGTGTTCTGTTCAATGTTTTTTATTTTTTTATCTGATAGTATTTTACTCTGCGTTTTTCAAGATTTAAGTTCTGTAAGTATCTAAAATATAGATATGTTGAGGGGGGACAAAAAAAATGGAAAATTAGCATAAATTTATCACCTTAATGGCTTAGTTCTTTCCGACAAAGTCGGTTTTTTTATCATATTATGGGAATGCACCCTATTCAATCTTATCCCAATCTATTATGTGCTTTTTCAGATGAAATGGTGTAAATTGATAATCAATTCTCTTTTCAGTAATAGTTATTTCAAGCTTTGAGTAAAAAAATAGTAGAATAAATCCTATTGGAACTATTGATGTCAAGATTAGAACAAAATCAGGAGCTGGATTATTCCCCCATGGTTTTTCCAAAATTATTTGTTGAATTAGCCCCCAAATAAATAATCCAAGTATTCCTAATAATAAAAACCAAACCCATTTTTGTCTAAATTTTTGAATCTCTTTATATTTTTCCATTTTTTACCTCATTATTGATATTTATTTCCAAAACTATAAAACTCATTCTGAATAATTCAATATCAGTCAAGAGGATTTTTCAATATAACACTACTCGGAAGTTAAATTGGTAATTGTTATCATTTTTCATTTAACATTTAAAATTTATAATTTTTATATTTCACATCAGACAAATAAAGTCCATTAGGTGGAGCTGTAAAAATCATTTTATGTGAAGGATTTTTTTTCAAGATAATTTCTTCCAAAATAAGTGGATCTTCTTGAAAATAAGAGATGTTAATAATAGTTCCGACAATTCTTCTAATCATATTATGAAGAAACCTGTTAGATGAAATTGAAAAAATATAATCATCATCCTTTTTTATAAGATCAATAGAAGTTATTTCACAAATTTGATTGTTTAGGTCTGGATTGAATTTTGATAAAGATGTAAAATCATGTTTCCCAAGAAGGTAAGCAAAGCATTCTTTCATAATCTCCAAATCAAAGTTTTTATGAGGAATATAGCTTTTGTGAAATCTGGAAAACAAATCATATTTATCAGAAAAAAGGTACATATAAGACCGTTCAATTGCTGAATATCTAGCATGAAAATCAGGATGAACCTGAGTCACGGAATTCACTCGCACATCTTTGGGAAGTTTTGAATTTATCGCTTTTGTTAGTTGAGAAGTAGTCATATTTAATTCAAGATCAACATGGGCAAATTGGTGCAAAGCATGAACCTTTGTATCTGTGCGACCTGCTCCTGTGACTTTTATCTTTCTTTTATGAATCTCTGAAATTGCCAATTCTAGTGTTTCCTGAACAGTTCGAGTTTCATTCTGGATTTGCCATCCGTGAAAGAAAGTCCCATCATAAGAAAGATCGAGTAAATATCTCTTTTTCGGAATTATCATAAAACACTCAAAAGCGATAAAATTGTTATGAAAAACAAAAGATAGAGATTTTCAAAACTAAAAAAAACGATTCCTTCTTTGTCTGAATCAAGATCTTTTTCAATTTTCATTTTTATATTTTCCATCTCATTAATTGAATTTGTAAGTGTTTCTGAAATTATTTTTTTCAAAGGATATTTTTGAGAAGAAAGATTGCCATAATTGTTGTAAAAGATATTTATAAAATTCATAGTTGCTAAAATAAAATAGGCAATATTAGATTGCAAACTATTTTCCTGTAAGTTTTTGATAGATAAAAATCTGCTTGAAGTTGTTTTAACAAGAAATACAGAAAGCAAAAGCATAATTATTATTTTACAGAACATTTTAAGCTGAATGAGAAAATCAATTCCAAAAATTGTGCTAAAAACAAAATATGAAATCAGAAAAATCGATAACTTGGATATTGTTTTGAGCCAAAATAGGAAAATTTCAGGTTGAAAAAATAAAAAAAATACAATCAAAAAAAAAATAAGAGCCAAATGAATGAAATTTCCTAGAGAGATAAAAACAAGACAGTATAGAACAAAGAATAATTTTAAAAGTATATTTTGTTTCTCATAAAGATTTTTATTGGTCACAATATTTACCGCTAAGCCGCTAAGAACGCAAAAAAAGATACAATAATAGAATAGTATCTTTTACAACGTATGACTTCTTCGCAAGGAATTCTTTCAATGCTTTTACAATGTTTGACAATTCTTCATTGTGATTCTTTCATCTTTTTTTCTTTTTCTAATTCTTCTTTTTGTTTAAGATCATCTATTTTCTCAGTATTTTTTTCATCTTTTTCAAAGGTTTCTTCTTCTTCTTCAATAATCTCTTTTTCTTCCTTTTTCTGTAAAGTTAACAGCTTATCGGCAATAATAAAATCTACCCCGTCATAGTATTTTGAAAGTTTCAGTAATATATCGTTTGCTTCGGGTTTCTCATCAATAAGTCTATCAAAATAGTGTTTTGCCAAAGTTGTATCTGCTAAAATAAATTTATTTATATAACCTATTGAATATAAAGATTTTGCGAAATATGCATGATTGTCATTTTGGATAATACTTTGAAATTTTTGAAGGCTGGATTGCGCATCTGTCTCCATCAAAGAAATAGCTTCTTCATAGTCAGTTATTTCAATTGATTCCAGCGGAGTGAGGAAATCTACAGGTTCATCATTAAGCAGTTTTACAGCAGCATAATAGTATCTATTTTCAGGATATTTCTGTGATAATGTGGTGAAACTATCATTTGCTTTTTCCATATCTTGAAGTAAATTTTTGTAAACCCAGATTTTTGTAAAATAAGCAAAAGGAATATAAATTTGTTTGTATTCTTCAAAGTTTTGATCAATTGTTTTGATATCTAAAGTATTTTTTACAATATTATCATAGGCTGTATTTAAAATATTTTTCACAGAATCAACAATTGTAGTATCTGCTTGAATATTTTGCAGAACAATGTTTAGGGAATCTTCAATAAAAAGACTATCAGGAGTTAATTGTGAAAACAGATCTTTTTCTGAACTCAAAGAAATTTGTAGAGAATCTAATTTTGCTTGGAAAATATTCTCATTCTCAATCACATTATTATAAATTACCAAAGCGGAATCCGGCAAACTTAATTCTTCAATATAATATTCAGCGAGTTTGAATTGCTGATCAACAATAGTTCTATTGGATACATTCAATTTTGAGCCTTGGTATTGGATTATCTGGCTTATTATTGAACTATAAAGCAAGGCTTTTGGCACATATTCAGAATCTTTATTCTCTTTTTTTACTTTGTTAAAATACTCAATCGCCTTTTCATAATCTTTTTCAACTTGAAATAACATCCCACCAAGATGGTAACATGCTTCTGCAGAAATCATGGTTCGTCTATTATTTGCAATTATCTTTTTAAATATTTTTTCAGCATCATCATATTTTTCCTTTCCGATGAAAGTTCGTGCTACAATTAAATTTGTTTTGGCAATATCATGTTCATTTGTTTGTTTTTTTATTACCTTTTTTGCAATATTTATTGCTGTATCATAGTCTTCCATTGCGAGATAATCTAATGCAATATAATATCTGGCTTCTGTTTTCACCTCTTTTTTAACTCTAATTTTTAAAAATCGGGTAAGAATATCAATAGATTCCTGATATTGTTCATCTTTATAAAAAGAGTTTCCTAAAGTAAGGTATGCTTTGGTTACTTCATCAGATTTTGGATAGTTATTAATGATTTGCAAAAGATAATTCTTAGCTTGCAGTAAATTATCATCTTCGAGATACTCTGTGGCTATAATCAATAATACTTGGGGATGATATTTTTTATTTTTGGGATTATGAACAAATTCGCTAAGAATTCCATAAGCTTCTTCATTTCTTTGTTGCTTGAATTTTGCTTTTGCGATATATATCTGAGATTCGGCTACAAATGAACTTTCGGGATAATAATCAATTAAATCCTGAAATTTTTCAATAGCTTGAATATAGTTAGAACCTTTATAATAAAAGCATTGAGCCAGCATAAAGAGAGCATCATCTACATATTTACTATTTTTATAATCCTGAATCACAATTCCACATTTTTTCATAGCTTTTGTATATTTACTTTTTGCTGTTGAATTGGCTTTACCATCAACGAGAGGTTGCGATTGAGCTTCATCAAAGAATTTTTTTGCATTAAAAAAAGTATTGTAATATACACAACCGAAGAAAAGCATTAGGATTGTAAGACCAATGAATATCTTTTTCAATTGTACTCCTATCTCAAATCAATATAATTTTTTACGATTTTTGAAATTATTTCAGAATCTACCAATTTTTTCATTTTTTCAATATCATCGGACATAATTCTATCTTTTTCCAAAAATTTAACTTGTTTTCTAACTTCGGATTTCACTGCTTCAATAGCATCCGAACTTTTTAATTTACGTGTATCCAAAGCTTGACAAGCGACCAAAAGTTCGATTCCCAGAACATAAGAAACGTTATCAACAATCGTTCTGGCTTTCATTGCTCCAATCGTTCCCATACTCACATGATCTTCCTGATTTGCAGAAGTAGGAACAGAATCTACCGAAGCAGGATGAGCAAGGATTTTATTTTCTGAAACAAGAGCTGCCGAAGTTACTTGAGCCATCATAAAACCGGAATCAATTCCCGGTCGTGGTGCTAAAAATGGTTTCAAATCTCGATTTAAAGCCGGATTAACCATTTGTTCGGTTCTTCTATCGGAAATATTTGCAATTTCTGAAACCGTAAAACCTAAAGTGTCTACTGCAAAAGCAATCGGTTCTCCATGAAAATTCCCACCGGAAATTACTTTATCCTCATCAGGAAAAATAAGCGGATTATCCGTAGCGGAATTCATCTCGATTTCAATTGTTTTCCGCACATATTCCAAAGCATCACGAACTGCTCCGTTCACCTGCGGAGTACAGCGTAAACTATATGCATCTTGGATGTTGCTACAATAAGTATGAGATTTATTTAATTCACTATTTTGCATAAGCGAACTGAGATTTCTCGCAGAAATCATCTGACCATGATGTGGTCTTAATTTATGCACAAGTTCATCAAAAGCGGAAAAAGTACCTTTTAAAGCATCAATTGTCATTGCTGCAATAATGTCTGCAACTTGGCAAAGGTTTTCTGCTCTAAGCAGATTTAATGCTCCCATTGCTGTCATCACTTGAGTTCCATTATTCAAAGCCAAACCCTCTTTTGCTTTTAAAACTACAGGTTTGATACCGGCTTTTTGCAGTGCTTCTTTTCCTGAGAGAATTTCATTTTTATAAATAGCTTTACCTTCTCCGAGAAGCACAAGTGCCAAGTGGGAAAGTGGAGCCAAATCACCACTTGCTCCCACTGAACCTTTTTCCGGAATGCAAGGATGAACTCCTTTATTCAGCATATCAATAAGTGTTTGTAAAGTGCTCAAACGAATTCCTGAATGTCCTTTGACAAGTACATTAATACGTAAAAGCATAGTTGCTCTAATTTCCGGAATTGATAAAATTTGACCAACTCCTACAGAATGACTTAATATTAGATTTTTCTGGAGTTCTTCAATATCTTCTTGAGAAATCCTGATATTAGCAAATTTCCCAAAACCGGTGGTAATTCCATAAACAGAACGTTTTTCTCTCACTATTTTTTCAACATAATCTCTACATTTATTGATTTTTATTATTGAATCGGGATTAAGTTCAATTTGCTCGTTTTCAAATACGATTTTTTCTAATTGATCTAAGGTCAGATCGTTTCCATTAAGAATAATTGCCATATTTTCCTTTTTACAAATTTCTTTTTGAAATAAGTATTTTTATTATTTTTACCTTTTTCTTTTATCGTAAAATCTTGTCAACTAATGAAATTGTCAATAAGTTATCTGTTAAAATGAGACTGTTCACATCTCATCCCACCTTTTTCAATAAGTTAGCTGCTATAGCTTTGGTAATATTGCACA
>JAIORE010000004.1 GCA_021108315.1 Candidatus Cloacimonadota bacterium | reverse complement strand
GCTCACTATCTTGGGATTCAATCAAAAGATTGCTAAGCAACTATACCTATTCTACCATATTAATTCCAACTATTGATGGGAAAACTGTTCATCTTCGGAAACCGGGAGAACCGGAGTCCGTCCATAAATTAATTTTTGAAAATTTAGATATTGATTGGAGAAATCTACCCATACATAAAATTAAAATTTAAACTCGTTGCATAGTTGATGTAGTGCCTGAACTCTCAAACCCTCTCGTAGAGCTGATTCTTTTTTGAAATGCGAAGGGTAGGCTAAGGAATAAAAACAATATATTAAAGAGTTAGATTTAAATGATGTTATTTTGGAAGTTTTTGATGATTTGTATACCATTGCCCAGAAAAAAAATCAATCTATTGAGATGAAAAATGTTTCCTCGCTAAATATCAAAGGTGAAAAGGGACTTCTAAAACGCCTTTTTTCTAATATTATGGAAAATGCAATAAAATATACTCCTGAAAATGGAAAAATTATTATTGAAATGGTTCGAATAAAAAATAAAATCGAAGTATCTATTTCCGATAATGGAATTGGAATAAAAACTGAATTCCAAGAAAAAATATTTGGTAGATTTTTCAGAATTGATGAAGCAAGATCATCTGAATCAAGAAGTTCAGGTTTAGGATTGGCAATATCACAGAAAATCGCTAAAATTCATAATACAGAAATTATTGTGAAAAGTAAATTTGGAAAAGGAAGCTGTTTTTCCATTAGTTTTGTGGTGAATTGTTAAAAAAAATTAATTAAATGCACTTAGGTTTGTTTGAATAGATTTTCAACTGAAAGAACTATTTTCATTGTAATTACTTTTTTAAGTTAAATTGAGGAAAATATTTTTTTAATTTTACGTTAATATTGATTTAATCTAAGAGGATTATTCTCAAATCAGATCAAAATAAAGGAGGATCTGTAAAATGAAAAAGAGGATTAACATTTTAGTATTGATATTGATCATTGCACTAACATTCGTAACACTATTTTCGGAAGATGATGAGGATAAAGGAACGATAAAGTTCAAAGAGCTTCCCAAAAAAGTACAAAAAGCTTTCCTGAAAATTTCCGATATTAAACTAATTACTGAAATCGAATCGGAAAAGGAAACTGAAAACATTACGGTTTATGAGATTGAAACAAAAAAAGGAAAAATCGAAACAAGCCACATTTTCACTCAAGACGGAGCATTGATCGAGATCAAAAAATCTATTGATTATAACGAACTTCCCAAAATAACCAAAAAACTACTTAAAGAGAAATTCCCAAAACTGAAAATCGAAGAATTGGAAGAAGTTCAGGAATTTTCTTATGAGATCGAAGGAAAACTTGATGGAAAAACCGTTGCTATTGAGATATCTAATGATGGAGATATTGAAATCGAAAAAGAAAATGATGAAAACGAGAATGATAAATATGATAATGACGAAGATGATGATGTTGACGATTAGACTTTAATTCCCACATCCTGAGCGAAGTTAAATGGATTTTTCATTTGATTTCGCTCATTTATTAATTTTTTTTAATTATTTATTTTTTAAATAGTATCTGAACGAAAAAGAAGATTTTTAAGTAAAGATGAAATCTCGAGTCGGGATTTCAAGACAACCTTATACGATGTTTGGTGAATGAAAATCTTGGCAAAATTAATATAATTTAATATTTTCTTAATATTCAATTAATTCTTAGCAATTATACTCTTTTCAGAAATCAAAAGAAAGGAGCTATAATGAAAACCAAGAATGATTATGATGAAAAACCATATTACATTTGTTTAAATAATTATATCCTGGAAAATGCTAAAAGCCACTTAATGAAATTAGGGAGGATAATTGTATTTTTTTTTGTTTTTAGCTCATTTCAATCATATCAATGCAAATAGTTTCACATTTGCTCAAAGTTTAAATAAATTTAATCCAACCAGAATTCTAACAATTCAACCTGACAACAAATTTTCAACAATATTCACAACCTCAATTGTTTTGAGCTGTTGGGCATATCAAAATGATAATATGTTAAAAAGGTCAATTCAAAAGCCAAGTGGAGCGAATTATGAATTGGCGGAGAACATATTTGAGAAATTTGGAAATGGGAACTATGTATTTCCAGCTTTGTTAACCTTAAATATTACCGGAAGAGTGTTTGATTCATCAAAGGCAAAAGATTTATCTGAATTAGCAATAAAAAGTTCAATGTTGAGTTGCTCAATCGCTTTATTATCAAAATGCACTATTGGACGAGCCAGACCGTATGCTAATTTAGGAAGCAAAGCAAATAATGATTATAACTTTGATTCAAAATTTCATTCATTTCCATCTGGACATACAACTTTGGCTTTTACAATCGCAGCAGCTTTTTCAGAAATTTACTGTGATAAGAAATGGGTGCAAGTTCTTGCCTATCTGACAGCAACAGGTGTAGGTTTATCTCGAGTTTATACAAATAAACACTGGGTTTCTGATATTTGTGCCGGAGCAAGTTTAGGAATTCTGTCTGTAAAATTAGTTAAATATAATTTTTAAGGCTCTTTTAAGTTTTATATGCGTAAGTAGCAATTATTCACTATTCTAAAACCCAGTTTTCCGAGTAATAAGAATATTATTGTTCTAAAGCATTCAAATGTTTTAAATTCTCGTGCTTTTGCTTTTGAAGCTTGAACAATAGAATCAAATCCCTTCAAAATTCCATTATTTATTTTGGACTCCATCCAATTTATTACTTCGTTCCAATATGATTTTATTGTTTTTGCATCATTAATCATCGGATCTAAACGACTGTGAGTTGCTCAATAATACCACTTATTCAATAGACCTCTTTCCTAAATAACTTTACTATTGATCAGAGTTTTCCTGAGTAAGTTTATTAATTTATCAACGAAATTAGCAATATCGTTTTCGGTAGTATCGAACGAAGTCATCCAGCGAACTTCCGATTTTGCTTCATCCCATATATAAAAGAAATATTCGCTTTGAAGCTTCTCAATTATGTCTTCCGGAATTATCGCAAAAATTCCATTTGTCTCTACTTTTTGAGTAACCGTAATTTCAGGGATTTTTTTTACTTTTTCATATAAAACTTTTGCCATTTTATTTGCATGAGCTGCATTTTTTCGCCAAAGTTCATCTGTTAACATTACAGCAAATTGACTTGAAAGGTAGCGCATTTTAGAATGTAGTTGCATCCCTTGTTTGCGATAATATTTAAAATTTTCAGCCAATTTTTTATCGAAGAACAGAATTGCTTCTCCAAACATTCCCCCATTTTTCGTAGATCCAAATGATAAAACATCAATTCCGGCATCACTTGTAATTTCTTGCAAAGATACATTCAGACTAACAGCTGCATTATACAAACGAGCTCCATCCATGTGCACAAGAAGACCATTTTTATGAGCATAGCTAGTTATTTTCTTTATTTCCTTTATTGTGTAAACTGTTCCTAATTCGGTAGTTTGAGTTATCGAAATTACTTTAGGTTGAGCATGATGTTCAAATCCAAAATCATGAAGGTGATATTTAATTTTCTCAATAGTAAGTTTGCCGTTATCTGTGCTAAGAGAAAGTAATTTGCAACCTGTAAATTTTTCAGGAGCACCACATTCATCTACGTTCATATGAGAAGTTTCTGCACAAATTATTGAGTTATAAGAATGAGTAATCGCTTTTAAGGCAAGTGTATTTGCAGCAGTTCCATTATAAACAAAAAATACTTCTGTTTGCTGTCCAAAGTTTTTCTTTATAATTTCAATAGCTTCTTGAGTATAAATATCATCTCCATAACCAATAGTATGTCCGTTATTTATTTCTTCAAATCTTTTCAATATTTTCGGATGAACTCCAGAATTATTATCGCTCGCAAAACCTCGTTTATTTAACATATTGTTTCCTTGTTTTTCTATTTGATACAATAAAAAATAACTGATTTTTATGTAAACTATTTAATAAAATCGGAGAAAATGATTTTTTTTATTGACATACTGTGTGGTAAACAGTATTAGTGTTTTGCATAGTAAATCGAAGAGGTTGAAAAGATGTCAAATAAGGATAATAAGATTGAAGCTGAGATGAATAGGGGATTTTTGCAGATTATGGTTTTACTGGCTTTGGAAAACCCTATGTATGGTTATATGATGATCAGGTTTATTGAAAATATTGGATATTCTGTTGTAGAAAATACTCTTTATCCAATGTTAAGGAGATTTGAGAAAAACGGCTGGATTAGTAGCAGTTGGGATGTGAAGCACGATAGACCAAAAAAGTATTATGAAATTACTAATGAAGGAAAAACTGTCAGAAATAAACTGTTAAGAATCTGGCAGAAACAGAATGGAGTTATTACAAAATTATTAGAGGAGGTTAAAAATGGATAGAAACTTAAAAAATTATTTGGAGGAGATTGATCATTATTTAATTCTGAGTGAAGGGAAAAAAGAAGTTCTGACAGAAATTGAGAGCCATATTCTTGAGAAAACTGAGAAAAGCTTTGGGAAAATGTCAGAAGAAAATATTCAAAAAACAATCAATTTATTTGGTTCTGCAAAAGAAGTTGCCGAAAAGTATATTGAAGGCTTTCAGATAATATCTCCATCATATAAAAATTATCTTTTCAGGTACACTTGGGTTTTATTTGCAATACATTATTGTTTGAAATTTATTTCTTATACATTTAATGTAGCATTCAAATTTTCTCCATTTGGTTTTTCAATAAAAATTAAAAGTATAATGCAATTGTTTTCGGAAGCACCAACTACATGGATTTATAGCTTTGGAATTGTAGCTTTAATTCTGTATTTTATTACACAGAGTGAAAAAGAGATTAATCTTATTTGGCCTCAATTTGCTGTTAGTAAATTCAAAATAAAAACATTACCTTTGAATAAACCAAGTAGAATTAAAGTTGGAATCATGATGACTCTTCAGATTATCTCTCTTTTTGTTTATTTCAAATACAACACTTTGTTTTTTCAAACAGTTAACTTATCTCAACCACCAGTACTCCTTTTTGAAGAAAGTTTTTCAAATTTCATGTCCTTATTAATAATAAGTATAATCTTTTTTGAACTAATTTGCAGTATTTTACCATTCTTTTTTAAAACATATTGGATAGACCTGATAAATAATTGTGTATATCTGATAGTTGCAATTTTTCTTTTCAATCACCCTTTTAAAGAAGTATTTATCAATCCATCATACTATATTTTAAAACCAATCGCATCGTGGATTCTCATAGGAATTATAGTTATTCTATTGGTTGATTTATTTAAAATTCTGATATCAATGATTAGAATAAAAAAGCAAGTTTGAATTTATTGGTTGACAAATTGTAACAAAAAATATTATCTTACGTTTGTTCGTGAAAGGAGTTTCTTATGAAAAAGATTATATTTTCTCTGATATTTATTGTTTTTATTGTAGCATCGTATGCACAAGTAGGCTCAATGTTTAGCAATCCTTCTTTTGCAAAACCTGATTTTTCTTTTACTTCGCTTTTCAATCCTAATATTCTCACTATGAATCACTCTGTTTCTTTTTTTTCCGGGATGGATTCCTCGAAAAATGCTTTTTATCAATCGGTTTATACAAATCATTTAAAATTCAAATTTAATCCGAAATTTTCAATGAACCTTGATTTGAATTTTGTGAATATAGGTACTGGAAATATCCAAAACAATATGAGCTTTAAAAGTAACCAGGACAATTCAACTATGGTAATTCCAGAATTGAATATGACTTATAAACCAACTGAAAATACAACTATTAGCTTTCATTTTAGTAAGATGATGTTTATGGATAACAATTTCAATTCAAATACAAATACAAATACAAATACAAATAACAGTTATAACGGATATAAATGGTGATTTGTTTGAGATATTCATTAACTAACATTTCTCAGTTCGTTTATTCTATCTAAGTTATTGGAAAGATTAATAATATGATTTGCGAAAGTACATTTTTTTATAAACTATGATGATCTGTTTTTTTTCTCAATGAACTCATCCTGCTGTCCTTCTCTTAATTTCAAGAGAAGGAACAAAAGAAAAGCAAGAAGAAAAAAAGCTGA
>JAIORE010000328.1 GCA_021108315.1 Candidatus Cloacimonadota bacterium | reverse complement strand
TCCAAATATATTAGATAACAGCCGGTATTTTTTCAAAACATTCACTCCATTTTAGATTTAGATTCAGTTTTGGTTTTTTTTCCTGGAATTTATATGCAATGAGACCGGAGACAATATTAACAAAGAAATTTTTAACACTCCTGTGTCGAGTATATTCCACCTGATAAATATTTTTCAACTGATCGTTTATCGTTTCAATCAGAGATCGTTTTCTCAATAATATTTTCTCTTTTATATCCATAAGTTTGTTTTTCATATTTGATTTGATTCCGGTTACTAATTTTAATCCTCTTTCAAACAATTCTTTGAATATTTTCTTTGAAATATAACCGCGATCTCCGAATAATAGACCAATTAACCCTTTTGTTAATTTTTCAATTACCTGATCATTACGATCATCGACATTCCCAGGAGTAAGAAAAAATGATATCAAGTCTCCTTTCTCATTTACGACAAGATGCAATTTGAATCCAAAAAACCAACCCATTGAACTTTTTCCTCTTTTGGCTATTCCGGCAAAAACCTTATTTCGGTAAATCCTACGATTGTGACAAACCTTGATCCTTGTGGAATCGATGAAATACAAATTTGTCTTTTCATATTGTTTACGGGAAAGATTTAGATATGCTATCATAATCAACAATACACTGCTCATCAATTCAACAAATCTATTATATGATACCAGCTTGGGAAATTCTTTTCTACAATAAACAAGAACATAATTTTTATAGAAATGTTTGAAATTTCGATAGCCGGACTGATGAAAGGAAATTAAAATTGTGATGATTTCACTTTCACATAATCCCGGTTTACACACTTTTCTTCTACATTTTCCAATAATTTTTTCGTTCATAAGCGGAATAAAAAAATTACAAAAATCATCTATTTCGCAAAAGGTTTTTAATAAAGTCATCTTGTTTCTCCATCATCCAAATTCTCATTTTCCAGCTTTTTCCCAAGAGAAAGCAAGATTGATAATTTAGATTTTTCGATGGATAACTCTTTCCATTCTGAAATCAATTGTTTGAATTTTTTAAAACTTTGAATTTCGCTCTGCAATTTGTCGATAAATTCTTTTCTGACATATTCGGTTTTACTCTTCATTTTGTAGGTGTAACTGATTTGATAATACTCGCCTTTTTTCTTTTTGGGATTTCTGTATTGCTTCGTAAGTGATCCCGGTCTCATATCTTCGATAGTAACAAGTCCTTCTTTAATATCTCTAATTCTTCTATTTATTTCAACAATTCTTTTATCTATATTTTTCATAACTCCTCCTATTAAAAGGCAAGAGCATATATATGCTACACTTGTCAAATACTTTCTCAATTAATTGGAATGGTTGGGGAATTTTGACTTTTGTTATCCCGAACTCAGGTTAATAGAACCGAAAGATTGTCACTTATAATAGGATTCAATTCCGAATCAGATATTATTTGAAGATACTGTTTGAGAAGATATTCTGATAGACCGGTTATGGAAGTTAGTTCAGATAAATGACTAATACCAAAATGTTTTGCCATCAAAACTTTAGTGAAACTTTCAAGATAACGCTTGATAGCACCTATGCTGTGTCTGGTCTTTCTCTTGATCTCGGAGTAGGTGTAATCAGCCATTATGAAGAACTCCTCTCGTAGTTACGGTTATTCCTCGTTCACGGATAGATTGAATATCACGCTTGATAGTTCTATGGCTACAATTCAAATAATTGCTCAAATCTTCCTGACTAAGAATTCCACCTTGCTCAATTGCTTCTAAGGTGATACGTTGGATTATCACCTGACGTAAACCAGACCTCCCGAACTGCTTCAGATGAGACATATCTTCCAAACCATTATTCAACGTTAAAACTACTTTTTTCTTTCTCATCTTCTCTACTGGTTTGCCACTTTTCTCCTCAATACCAACTACAACTGCTACTATTTGTCCTTCACGCAATTCTTTCGTGCGAAGAAGACTCATTTTAGCTGAAATTAAAATCTGCTCACTCAATTTGGGAGAAAGTTCATAAGAATTGATTAATTCATACAAAAATTCTCCCTCAAAACTTTTTAGCTCAATCCTGCTTAATGCATTTTTACTTGCTCTCATTAAGCCTCCTCAGACCTTTATTTAGAATGCTATTCTATCTGAGGGGTCATATGTCACTATTTTATAAGGATCATTTTTTTAGTTTGAGAAAATCCTTCAGTTTGTAATTTGTAGAAATATATTCCGGATGAAACTGCGTTATTCTCATCATCTTTCCCATCCCAAACAATAGAATTAATTTTAAATCTTAAATTATCAATTATAAATTCGCAAATGCGTTGTCCTTTTATGTTGTAAATTTCAATTTTCGTGTCTTTCGTGCTTTTTGTGGTTTCAAAAAAAATAGTAGTTGAAGGATTAAACGGATTTGGATAATTATAAACATTATACACAAAATCACTAATCCCATTTTCGATTTGGACATCGTTTACATTTACATAAAACACATCATTCGGAGCAGATTCGGGTAAAGTGATGAAAAATTCAGTATCAGTAGAAACAACATTTCCCTGAATATAATATTCGTAATCTTCGGTCATAGAGGGCAAAGTAGCTGTCCAGATTCCTCCGGAAAGTTCCGCTTCTATTTCTATAAAATTATTTGATGAATCTAATTTGTAAAAAACAGATGCTTGAGAATCTAAAAACTTTGGGTTCAATCTGAATTCAATTTGAGGAAAAGTATTATTTTCCTGTTCCCCAATCTCTTCGTGGAATACGATCAATGGGTTTTCGCTATATTGTGAATTTGTAATGCAATGAATTGCTCCCCAATATTGGATAATATAACTGGAATCTATTCCAATTATGTCATATCCGGGCATCAAATCCTGATAAATATTCAAAGCAATATCATCAATCAAAATATTGTAAGTTGGAACCAGAACCTTGTTATTAATTATCAAAGAATTAGTATAAGTTCTGTCATATGTTCCGGCTGGACCACCATAAATATATGCTGGCATTGGAATACGCTCGACCGAAAATGAACGACCATCAAGATTTTGTAAAGTACTCAGAGAATCTGCCAGATCATTTAGTAGTTCAAAATCTCCCGGATATCCATTTTGCGGTGAAGAATATTCTCCCACAACAAACAAAGTATCATTTAATAACTTACAAAACATATCTATATGACCAGTACCATCACCAAACATAGGTTTCACAACGATTAACGAATCAATTCCCAAAAAATCCTTCATCTCAGTTATTGCTTCCTCTTCCGTATATTCAGAATTATACTCAAAGATATTGGTTGAACAAAATGCCATACCATTTCCATCGCAAATATAATTTCCTCCATGATGCATAATTTCTGATTCATATAAAGGAAAATCAAATTCATCTGCAATAGTATAGGAAATATCATCATCAGTACCATAAATGCCATAAAAGAAATCATCTAAAGCACGAGAGCCATCTTCATAAATAAAGAATGGAAAATAATCCCTGATCCAGATACTGGTATTTGAAATATTACTATCGTGTATAAAAACTACATTTGACATATTTACATCATTAGAAGAAAGATATGTAAAAGCACTCAATTGCTGGGAATAATTTGCAACCAGCAAATATACTTTGTCATCTTCAGCAACTTCTTTGGCAATAGCTGTGATAGTTTCCAAAGCCCAACCTGCCCAAGCAAGATAGACACCATCAACCTTATCGAACTCAGCCGGACTGATTATCTCATCACCGGTCGGAGCGTCTCTATTCGGTCTTGTTTCATTATTTTCAGAAATATTATATGGTTTATGAAGAACAGGCTCAGTAAAATCAGCTTCTACAGAAAAAACAGAGAATATGTAAAATAGAAATAAAAAAATATAAAATATCTGTTTCATAATAACGCTCCTAAATAATATTTTTTATTATTGCTTTTACGCAAAAAATATACCAATGATTATAGGAATTATTGATTTATGGTTTTAAAATATTTTTATTAATATTTCTCACTTCATTTTAATGCTTATTTCAATGGATCAGAACTTTCTAAAAAAATCGATAGCTTATTTTACTGTTTTCTGTCCCGAATGCTTTCGGGATGCTCTTCTTTTGAAGAATCTACTGTTTATATATTCATCTAACACTTCCTAGTTCGTACCTGAACGTAAACCCCTAACTACATAAAAAAGTAGTAGTTAGTATCATAAAAGGATGATGAAAAAATCGAAATAAAAAAAGTAGAAAATTTAAAAAAACTTCTTGCCAATAGTGTAACTATATTTAAATTAGCATAGTTAGTAGCAATACTCTTTAAATAATTTTTGATAAAAGGTAAAAACATCTACACAAAAAATAAAATCTTCGGAGAATAAAAATGCGATGTTGTATTAAAGAGCAATTAGAATTTGGTGAAGTTGAAGTTAGGGAAATTAAATTAAATCCCCGTTCTCGGGATGAAATTCCAAAAACTTTATTTGGATTACAAGAGATTTATAAAAATATCGAAATAAGAAATAAAGTTTTTTCAATTCTAAAAGAGATGATACCTTCAAATATAAGTTTAACAAACGGTCGTGAGGGAATGAGTTTTTGGAATATTCTTGTTTTAGGATGCATTCGTTTGATTTGTAATGCAGATTATGATAAGCTTCATGAATATGCCAATGATCATAGAAAAATAATGCAAATGCTTGGTCGTTCAGTTTTTGAGATTAAGGATTATCCGTTACAAACTATTAAAGATAATGTAAGATTATTCACCCCGGAAATTCTTAATCGGATTAACACGCTGCTTGCAGAATTTGGTCGTGAAGTAATGGGTATTCCGGTTTCCGAAGCTATTCATGCTCGTTGTGATTCATTTCATATTCCTACCGATATCCATTTTCCTACTGATATTAGCTTGCTTTTTGATGCTCTCCGGAAAATTATAATTTTATTGCTGAACCTTTCAGGTGATTTTGATATCAGCGGCTGGCGTCAAGGTAAACACCTTCTAAAAAAGCTCAAAAAACTATACCGAAAATCTCAAAAGATAAAGCATTCAACTTCTAAAGATGCAAAAAAGAAAAAAACACAGCGAAAATTGCTAAGAGAAATTTACAAACTATATCTTGATTTAGCTTCAAGTCTAATTGATAGAGCCCAAAACAATCTTAAAGATTTAGATGGTAGCGACGACCCATCTCTATCAGCATCCGTTCTCCAAATTGAAAAATTTATTAATCATGCCGAACGTCAAATTGATCAAATAACTCGTCGAATTTTAAAAGATGAAAAAATTCCTCATCCAGAAAAAGTTTTTTCAATTTTTGAAGAACACACGGAATGGTTATGCAAAGGAAAAGCTGGAGTTTCTCAAGTTCTTGGTTTAAATGTTTGCATTATTACAGATCAATATGGCTTTGTTTTAGATCACAAAGTAATGCAAAATGAAACAGACAGTGCTATAGCAGTTGAAATTGTAAAAAATGCACAGGCAAAATTTCCGAATATAAAAAGCTGTAGTTTTGATAAAGGATTTCATAGTCCAATCAATCAAAAAGAGTTGGCGAAAATTCTTGAAAACGTGTATCTCCCCAAAAAAGGTAAGCTTTCCGAAGTTAGAAAAGCAATTGAATATTCAGAAGATTTTAGGTATGCTTGTAAAAAGCATTCATCAGTGGAAGCATCTATTGCTTGTCTTGTTAATCACGGCTTGGATATTTGTCCCGATCATGGCATAATCGGTTTTAAGAGATATGTGGGGCTTGCTATAGTTGCAAGAAATATTCATCATATTGGGTGTATTATCCAACAAAAAAAATTAAGGGAGCTCCAAAAATCAGAAAGAAAAAGGCGTAAGTTATTACATCAGAATAAAAAGGCTGCTTAATTTTTTAGGAGAAGAAACTACCAAAATAGGGAAATTGTATCCAAGAATAGAAAAAATGCCAAGTTTGGGAAAATTATTATTTAAATTCATAGTTATCTGATAAAAACTAAAAAAAACAAAATAAATTGAGCAAATTTACTCAAATTATGACAAAATGAGGAGAAGATAGTTGTGAATTTTGACTTTTCGTTCAGATACTATAGATGTTCGCAGATGAATTGATACTTGTAAATTTTCATTTTAATACTATTTTATTATAAATATAGATTTAAA
>JAIORE010000265.1 GCA_021108315.1 Candidatus Cloacimonadota bacterium | reverse complement strand
GCTTTAGATAAAGAGAGGGACTGAGGGTGAGTTTGAAAATTGAATTTGAAGTGAGAAATGTTAGTAAAGATTGAAACTCGACTCGGGATTTCAAGGATTTTGGAGTTTTCGCTCAGGTACTATTTATTCAAGGCGTTAAATTGTTAATATCACTGATATTTATAATTTTAACAACAAAGAAAAAATGAATAATTCAAAGTTAGTTTGTGAAGGTTATTTCATAACAGCGACTAAGAGATTGTATGCATTATTTTGCGACGGTTATTTAATTAAAAAAAACAAATAAAAAAAGGAGATGTAAAAATGAAAAAGCAATTAATTATTTTTGCGATGGTTTTATTTTCAGTATTGATGCTAAATGCTGATAATGAAAGAGGTCTTACCACAAAAGATCTAAATTCTAATGAATTAAAATGTGTCGGGCAGATTCCAACTTATGAACCCTCTTCGCTGGAATTTAAAGAAAAAGGTTCAAAATCAAATTTGGATACCCGAAATTGGGAGTTAATAGATTCTCTCAATATCAATTCCTTTATTCGAGCAGGAGATCATTTCGGAGCAGAATACAACGAATATGACCATGTTTTAAATATGGTTACGGATCAAGGACAATTGACTTCCGAAGCAATTGCAGCAATTGAAAAATCACCTTTGTGGATTCGTCCGGATTTGGAAAATATCTTTTCGCAATTATCGGATTCAAATCAACAGACCTGGGCAAGTATAATTAATAATTCCGAAGATCCTTATATTGATGAAATTGCTTTTTCCATCGCTCATTCATCGGTTGTTTATCTTTCTTCGGAATTCAGTTATCCTGAATTATTTGTAGAAAATGCAGAATTGATCTATTCTACCGATGAAGACTTGCCTTATGTGGAAGTTATTGATTATGGTTCTTCAATTTCCAGAGATGAAGATTATTATTCGACAACAAGATACCAGAAAATAAATGAAAATGACGAATTGGTCGAAGTAGAAGTTCCCCGAGAAATCTATTATATGTATATCGTATTTCCAAAAATTACCGGTGAAATCCCAGCCTATATTGATCCGAGTATCATAGAACAAAACACTACTCATCAAAATAATATTGTTGATCCGCCAACAGGTGTTTTCTGGAGAAATTATTTATACAATCACAATGATACCGGATATCCTCTTTTGAAAGATGCTCTAATGCAATGTTCCACAGCTTGGGATACTACTTTGGATACTGATAATGCCATCGGAGCTATTACTAACTGGGTAAGGGAAACTCTGGATTTTACTTCAAATTATGAACGACCACACCAGCCGGTTCGCATTTACAAAAAGCATATTGGAAGATGTGGTGAACATGCAGATTTTACTTCGGCTGCTTGCCGAACTGCCCTGATACCTTGCACAAGTATTCTGGCAATGTCAAGTGATCATGTTTGGAATGAATTTTGGGAAGAAAGATGGATTGCCTGGGAACCGGTAAATAATATGATTGATAATCCGCTTATTTTTGAAAATAGTTGGGGTTGGAATTTTGCTTCCGTATTTGAAATCAGGAGCGATGGACTCCTCACTCCGGCTACTGCAACATATTCGGAGGGATCTGCAACAATTACCATTTATGCTTTTGACAGTAATGGAGATCCAATTGACGGAGCAAAGATTATGCTGGCTGTTGCTTCGGGAACTTCAATTTATGTAGATAATTACGGTTATACCGATATTGAAGGAAAATATACTTTTATCGTGGGTGAGGGAAGAACATATTATGCTCGAATTGATTCAGATATTGGGAGTATACCTTCTGAGCCTAATCAGGTTAGTCTCCTTGTAGAAAATGCTGTTGATGGGCAAACTTATAACAATTCGGTTGATATTGCCGGAACAATGCCGGCTCCAGATTTCACAGCAGTTGATGCTCCTGATGATGAACTTGATGATTATAAATTAGTTGTAGATTTCACAGTTCAAGGACAGCTTACTCACGGAAACATAATATTTGATGATATTGATTATACAGAATTTTATGCAGCTTACGATAATGGTTTGATAAATCTTTTTATGACCGATCTTGTTCATTATTATTCATATACTTGTGATATGCCTTTTGATACATTTAATTTTCTTACTGATGTGAGCGAAGGTAATGCCGAATTTGATATATCAGAATCCGAACATGGCTCATGGTATGTTTTTTTGGATAACACTAACAATTTGAATAATCCGCAGTATGTAACAGGCTCAATGATGCTTTATCAATACGGTTCTTCCGGTGTTGATGTTCCTGAAATTCAAAACATCAATTCTCTTTCTGCTAATTACCCCAATCCGTTTAATCCGGAGACTACAATCTCATTTAAAATCTCGAGTCGAGTTTTGGAAAACCCGACTCGGGATTTTAAAAATACTGAGTTGACAATTTATAACATCAAAGGACAGAAAGTGAAAACTCTTGTTAATGAACAACTTTCAGCAGGACAGCATACTGTAATTTGGAACGGAACAGATGACTATGATAAACCTGTTTCCAGTGGAATTTTCTTCTATAAATTAAAAGTTGGAAGTTTCGAACAGACAAAAAAAATGCTGATGATAAAATAGTGACTTTTGCTTTTTTGAAGGTTAATTTCCAGTAGCAGAAGCTAACGATATTTTTTCCTAACGAAGCGGAAGCTTCGTTAGGAGAGAAGTTTTTGAGAGAATTGTAAATTGAAAAAGAATTTATTCCCAACTTTCCAGTTGGGAATAAAATAATGTGTGAAGCTTTTGCTTCACATTTATAATCATCCCATTTTTGTTCCCTCCCGAACACTTTCGGGATTCTTGGGAACGAAATTCTGAGCACTTTCATAAAAAAAAGCTGGAAAATTTTAAAAAAAAAGTGGATAAGAAATAACGAGGAAAAATGAAAAAGAAAATTATAATTAGTCTAATTAGTTTATTGATAATATTTAATTCTATCCTAATCGCTCAAACTTCACCTGAGATTTCTTGGACAAGAACTTTTGGAGGTGGACTATATGAATGGGGACGAGGTGTTCAACAAACAACAGATGGCGGATATATAATTATTGGAGAAACCTATTCTTTTGGAGCAGGATTTAGTGATATATGGCTCATCAAAACAGACAGCAATGGCTTTGAAGAATGGTCTCAAACATTTGGTGATCTCAATCAGGAATATGGATATTTTGTGCAACAAACATCTGATGACGGATTTATAATTGCCGGAACAACATCTTCTTATGGAGAAGGTGGATTTGATTTCTGGTTAATCAAAACAGATAGTAACGGTGATGAAGAATGGACAAAAACCTTTGGTGGAACAGGTTGGGAATGGAGTTATTCGGTTCAGCAAACCACAGATGGCGGATTTGTCATTGTGGGAGCAAAAGATCCTACTTCAATGGGATACTTCAATGTCTGGTTGATCAAAACGGACGAATTCGGCAACGGAGAATGGACAAATACTTACGGGGGAGAAAGTGCTGATTATGGAACTTGTGTGAAACAAACTTCTGATGGTGGCTATATCATTGTAGGAGATACATATTCTTTTGGTGCCGGAAGCCGTGATGTGTTACTTATCAAAACCGATAGTAACGGAAATCAATTGTGGTTGGAAACATATGGTGGAACTGATTCTGATGGGGGTCAATATGTTATTCAAACTGATGATAGCGGATACATTTTAACAGGTTATACAAAATCATTCGGACCGGATGAAAAAGATCTTTGGCTTATCAAAACAGATAGTTCAGGAGGAATAATCTGGGATAATACTTGGGGAGGCTCGGAAGATGATGGCGGAGAATGCGTTCAGCTTACAAATGATGGAAATTATATTATTGTCGGTCATACAGAATCTTATGGAGCCGGTGATAACGATGTTTACTTGATAAAAGCTGATACAAATGGTGAAACTATTTGGACAAAAACTATTGGTAATGAAGATTTTGATTGGGGGAGATCAGTTCAACAAACAGATGATGGTGGATATATTGTAGTTGGGGAAAATTATTCATTTAACGAGGGAGAATATAATATTCGTTTAACAAAACTTGGAGCGGAAACAATTTCACCAGAAAATGAACTTCCTCACTCCTTGCTTTTCACTTCTAACTTATATAATTATCCGAATCCATTTAATCCGACTACCACAATATTTTTTGAGACTACAAATTTGCACAAAGATGCCCGAATTGAAATTTTTAATATCAAAGGACAACGCATTCGCGAATTGAAAATTATAAATTTGAAATTGGGAATGAATGAAGTTGTTTGGAACGGAATGGATGATTTAGGAAAACAGGTCAGTTCAGGAATTTATTTATATCATATAAAATCAGGAAATGATTTTTCCGAGACAAAACAAATGTTGCTTATGAAATAATGACACTTCGATTTTATGAAGATTAATTTCCAGCAGCAGAAGCTTCGTTAGGAGAGAGGTTTTTTAGAGGATTGTAAATTAATAAAAAACTCATTCCCAACTTTCCAGTTGGGAATGAAACAGTTTGTGAAGCTTCTGCTTCACATTCTGAACAACTTTGAAAAGGTGATAAAGTGAGAAGTAGCTACAAGGTTATCGAAAAAGATGGATTCTATTTTGTAAGTTCTACAATAGTGGAATGGATTCCAATTTTTACACACCATAAATATTTCAAAATAATTATTGATTCTCTTAATTTTTGTAGATTAGAAAAAGGTTTAAAACTTTATTTCTATGTGATTATGGATAACCATTTTCATTTGATTGTTAAGCATCCCCAATTATCTGACATTATGCGTTCATTTAAAGGATTTACAGCAGATAAAATACTGGAGGAATTACATAAAGATAAGTCCAAATGGAAACTCAATTTATTTAGTTTTTACCGAAAAAAATATAAATCTACTAATTATCAAGTTTGGCAAGAAGGTTTTCATCCGAAGTTGATTTCTTCTGATAGAATGCTTGCCCAAAAAGTTGAATACTTACATAATAATCCGGTAAAACGTGGATTTGTTAATAGTCCTGAAGATTGGAAATTTAGTTCAGCCAATAATCGCAATTGGGATGGTCTTTAATTATTGAGTTAGATGAAATGGAATTTTAATGACAGCAGAAGCTGTCGAAATTTTTAACTTACGAAGCGAAAGCTTCGTAAGGAGAGAAATTTTGAGAGAATTGCAAATCGAAAAAAAACTTATTCCCAACTTTCCAGTTGGGAATAAAATAATACGTGAAGCTTCTGCTTCAAAATAAACGGAAAATTTCATAATCTATCATTAGGAAAAAAATCATGAAAAAAACTTTTTTTACAGCAATATTATTACTTTCAGCTCTAATCTTGTTTGCTTTACCAATTCCGGAAAATGTAACAATTACAATAACCGATTCCGAAACTGTAATTCATTGGGACTTAGTTGACGGAGCAGATTATTACAAAATCTATCGTTCTATATTTTCAAATAATCCTGATTGGGGAGTGTCAATTGGAAGTACTACAAATCTGCAATATATTGATACTGATATTTCCCAAGAAGAAAAACTTTTTTACAAAATAACAGCAATTTCAATACCAGCAGGTTTTGGTTTTGTTGCAGCTGGTAATTTCGATATGGGATATAATTATGATTCTTCCGGGACTTGGTGGTATCCCACAGAAACTCCGGTTCATACGGTTTACATCAGCAATTTTTACATGGAAAAATATGAAATTTATAAAACTAAATGGGATAACGTTTATTCTTGGGCTATTGAGAATGGATATAGTTTTGATAATTCCGGAGAAGCCCAAGCACCAAATCATCCTGTTTACAATATTAATTGGTATGATGTGGTAAAATGGTGTAATGCCTTACACCTGTTTACTATACCGATTCAACTCAAAACACGATTTATCAAAACGGGCAAATTGATCTTGATAAGAACTCGGTGAAATGGGAAGAAAACGGTTACAGATTACCAACGGAAGCGGAATGGGAAAAAGCAGCTCGTGGAAATCTTGTGGCAAATCATTATCCTTGGGCAAGTTATGGTGGTACATACAGTGATCATATTGACGGAAGTAAGGCAAATTATGATGGAAGTGACGATCCTTATGAATCTCAAATAATTGAAACAACACCAGTGGGATATTATAACGGAAATCAAATACCTGCCGGAATTGATATGGCAAACGGATACGGATTATATGA
>JAIORE010000285.1 GCA_021108315.1 Candidatus Cloacimonadota bacterium | reverse complement strand
AAAACTGTTCATCTTCGGAAACCGGGAGAACCGGAGTCCGTCCATAAATTAATTTTTGAAAATTTAGATATTGATTGGAGAAATCTACCCATACATAAAATTAAAATTTAAACTCGTTGCATAGTTGATGTAGTGCCTGAACTCTCAAACCCTCTCGTAGAGCTGATTCTTTTTTGAAATGCGAAAGGTAGGATAAGCTCTCTAAGAAGTACATAGAGGATTTTTCGGTTGTTTTCGCTATCTGTTATCTCAAAGTTGATTGGTTCATTTTTGATTTAATTTAGAGAAAATTGGTAATCTGGTAAGTCTTATTTTTGGTGAGAATTTACAAGATTTTCAGTAGATTTTTGATTCTGAAATCTTCCAAATAATAACGAATAACATGAATTTTGATGAAAAATTGATACCTATATTTGGTGTTTAATAAAAAGTGAATTTGAGAAAAAGTAGTTGATCAAAAAAATGTGCACTTTCTTCTGTAAGAAAAACTATAAAGATTGATTACTATTGAGGTTAGAGTTGAACAGTCTCATAGTGTTCTTATTGAGATTTCCAGATTAATCCTTTCATCCATTAATCTTCTTAATCCCATTTTTGACGTTCTTGTGTTTTTGTCCTTTTTTATCAGCGTTTTTCAGCAGCTTGTTCTACTACTTTTGGCTTTTTTTCTTGCCTAAAAATTAATCTTACGAGAAATATACTATATAGGATTAATGATGATGAAAATGAATAGAAACAGTCTGATAAAAAATATTGAAGAATTGTATAAATCAGTTCAAACAGATATTCAAAATATGGATTATTCAAATGGATTGATCTCAATTCTAAAAGTACAGAAAATGATAAATGCTTTTAACAAAAATGAATTGTTTGAAAAATATTTTTCCTTGCAAGCTGATATTTATTTCACAAAGGGGTATCTTTATCATAATCATTTTTCCTTATCCACCCAGGCATTAGCAAATTTCCTTTTTTCACTAAAAATTGCTGGAAAATACAACCTAAACAAATTAACAGTTAATTGTTATCTTGAAATCGGAAAACTATATAAAAAACAACAAAAGTTCAATAAAGCAATTGATTTTTTTTTTAAAATTATAAACTTTGATCAAAGCGATATTTCAACAAATATTAAAGATGAAGTTTTCGAACAAATTGCAGAAATTTATTATGAAAAAGGAGAATTTAAAACATCATATTCATACTACAAAAAAGCTCTACAATTTGCTTCCCAATATGATGAAACCGACCGAATTGAAATATTAAAATATAAAATCGGGAAACTTCTTTATCTTCAAGATGAACCAGACAAAGCTTTAGAGATATTATTACAATTCATGGAATCTAAAGAAGAACATCCTAAGCAATTAAAAATATTGATCTATTCAAAAATAGCATTGTGCTATATTAATCAAGAGAAAAACATTGAAGCTAAGAAATATGTAAATAAAATTATTTCAAATATTGAAGAAATAGATAATAAAAAAATATTAGCAGAAATTTATAAAGATCTTTCCCAATATTACGAGAAAGTTTCAAATTATAAAAAATCGTTTGAATATATAAAAATAACAAAAGAAATAAATGACAAAAATCTTAATTCTGCCGCTGATCAAAAGTTAAAAAATATACAAACTGTATTTGATTTGGAAAGCAAAGAAAAGGAAGCAGAATTATCTGAATTAAAAAATGTAGAATTAGTAAAAGCTAATAGATTTTTGAAAACTCATCGTGAACATTTACATCTTGTAAATAAAATAATTAGACATGATATTATTAATAATCTGGCTGTTATTCGAAGCTCGATTCGTATATATCGCACTGATTCAAATTCCAATTTATTAGATAATTGTGAGACATATATCAATAAAAGTTTTGATCTAATAGATAGAATGCAACAGATGGAATTTTTTCTCTCAGAGAATAGAACTTTAAAAGTTTTTGATCTATTTGAAATATTTAAGATCATTATAAATAATTATTGTGATTTAAAAATCACTCTAACTGGAAATGCTCGAATTTTTGCAGATGATGCCTTAATATCAGTATTTGATAATATCATAAGTAATGCAAAAAGACATGGTAAGGCAGATAAAATAGATATTAATATTATATCTAAAAAAGAGTTTTGTGAAATTCATATTGCTGATAACGGGATTGGGATTCCAATAGAAATTCACGAAAAAGTATTTGAAGAAAATTTTATTTATGGTCCTACTGGGCAAACCGGTCTAGGTTTATATATTGTAAAAAAAAATATTATGAATTATCAGGGTTCTGTTCATATAGAAGATAATATTCCAAATGGAACTACCTTTGTAATAAAATTAAAAAAAGCAGATTAATTATGGATTATAAAGAAAAATTAGAGAGTCTTCAAGAAGCATTATCTCAAAAAAGTGATTCAAAGAAAAAGTTTATAATATTCAATAAAATCATCCAATTATATAGGGAAAAAGGTAATTATAAAGAAATTTTAGAAACTTACTACGCCCAATCTCAATTTTGTATTGAACAAATAAAAAAATCTGTTGAAAAAAAATATTGGGAAGATAATCTAGCAGAATCATATATATATCGTAATTTTATTTTCATGGATTTGCATAATAATAAAAAGGCTATAAATTTACTGCAAAAAGCTTATAGAATACTTAAGAAAACTAATAATATCAGATTATTGGGAATAAATTTCATTGGTTTTGGTTTCATACAAACTCGAATCAAAAATTATCAAAAAGCCAGAGAATATTTTATCAAAGCACTGAATTACTTACATCAAGCAAAAGACAACTATTATTTGAATACAGTTTATAACGAATTGGCGAATACTTTTTATTATGAAAATGATCTGCAAAAATCGGTTGAATATCATAAGAAAGCAATAGATATTTCAAATTCTATAGGAAAATTCGCGACCTTTGCATTACTTGATTTGGGATCTGTTTATGTTGATTTAAATGAGTTTGAAAAAGCATTTGATTGTTTTCAGCAAGTTTTAGATAATATTACAAGTATAGAAATAGTCACATATGCAAATGTTGGTTTGGCAGAATTGTTTTTAAAAAAAACCGATTTTCATATTGCTTTGAAATATTGTAAACTGGCTTTGGGAACAGCTAATAAACTAAAAAATAGCAGTTCTTTAAGTAGAATTCATGATTATTTTTCACAAATTTATGAAAAATTGCATAAATATGATTTAGCACTCAAGCACTATAAAAAATATATTAATTATTCATATTTAACTGATAATGTTGAAATGAACAACAAGATTGCTGCTATACAGATAAATTTTGATTGGGAACAAAAGCAAAAAGAGATAGAGATATATCATATAAAAAATAACGAATTGGAAAAAGTAAATTCGGAATTAAAAAACCATCAAAAACATTTGCAGATGATAAACAAAATTTTACGAAAAGATATTTTTTATGACCTAAAAACCATTAAAAATAATTTAGATGATTTCAAATATAAAAAAGATGATAGTCATCTTGTAAAAATAGAAAGTACTCTAAAAGAAAGCACGAATTTAATCTATCATATCAGGGAATTGGAAACCTTTTTGGATACTCATACCAATCTAAATACTTTTATTATTAATGATGTGATAAATGATGTGATTCAAGATATTGATTTTGCTGTTTTTGAAAAATCAACACCTATAAAAATTCTTGCAGAAGATAAAATCAAACTAATGTTCAAGTTATTAATTGATAACATGATACAAATTAGGAATGCAACGAGAATTATAATCTCTCTATCAAAAATAAAAGATAATTGCAAAATTAGTATTCAAGATAACGGTATAGATATTGCCAAAGATAGTATTGATCTATTTCTTTCAAATGATTATCACCAAAATGAAGAAAATTTAGATTTGGTTACTATAATAAATTTGGTTGAAGAAAGTGGTGGCTTTATATTTTTTGATAAAAATGAATCAGATGGATATACATTTACAATTGTATTAAGATCAATAGATTAGCAGAGATATACAATATTAAAACTTTTTAAATCCCCGAGTTATAAATGAAAAAAAATATTACCTTAAATTATGAAAAAAATGTAAAGTTATATTCTCCTTTTCGAGTTTTTACAAATCTATTAATAATTGGTCCAATTCTTGTACCATTTATGATCTTCAAAGGCTTATCCTATTCTCAAATTATGTTGTTACAATCAATTTCCGCAATCTCTGTTTTTATTTTTGAAATTCCTACGGGAACGATTGGCGACAAAGTCTCTCGTAAAATTTCCTTAATGTTAAGTGGAATATTTTGCATATTTGGATTGCTTATTTATATTATGTTTAGCTCATTTTACTTATTTGCTTTTGCTGAAATCATTTTTGGAATCGGAATGACATTCAGCAGTGGAGCAGATTCTGCAATTCTTTATGAAAGTTTAGTTAAACTCAAGCGAAAAAAAGAATATCAAAAAGTAGAAGGAAATGCGGCTTTTTATCTTTTTATAGGACAAGCAATTGGCTCGTTAATCAGCGGATTTCTTTATAAGCATAATCCATTTTTTCCCTTTTATATCAGCATTATAAATTTGATAATTGCAGTAATTGTCGCATCATTATTCAAAGAAACAGAACGTAAGAAAAGTGAGCACAAATATATAATTCATGTCTTTAAAAGTATAAATATTACTTTCAAAACACCTCGTATTTTATGGACTGTCCTTTTTGCTGCTTTGATGGGATTTGCTTTCAGAACTAGTTTTTGGCTGTATCAACCTTATTTCAGTTTAGTAAATATTGATGTACAATGGTTTGGTGTAATTTTCTTCTTTTTTAATATTGTAGCTGCTCTTTCTTCCAAAATATTACTGAAAAAATTCTACGATACCAGACCCAGAAAAGTGCTGATCAGTCTAACTTTTCTTCTCGCAGCAACTTTTCTTCTTCCAATAATTTTTGTTTTCCCAGCAGCAATTGTGATTCTTGCTTTGCAGCAGATCGTACGTGGTTTGTATCGTCCAACTCTCAATTTTTATATTAATCATCAAATAAAAGATGAATACCGAGCAACTGTGATCTCTCTAGTGAGTTTGAGTGCCAGCCTTAGTTTTGCAATTTTATCTCCTTTTGTTGGAATTAACCTTGATAAACATGGTACTGTAAATACTTATTTCTGGATGGGAGTAATTTCTTTAGGTGGGATAATTATGTTGGTTTTGCTTAGGAAATATCAGAAGTTGCGGAAAATTAATAAAGTAGAAATAAAAAAAATGGGAGATTCAATATGAATCTCCCGAAAATTTTTCTATTCTGTTTCTAATTCTTCATTATCTATATAAGGAATTAGTCTGTTTCCGGTAAATGAAACAATTTTCCCTACGACCAAGCCGAAAACGATTCCGACAATAATAGTTACCAAAACTCCTGTTAATTGAGCTTGAATATTGATTCCTTTTACCACAAAAAGAGCAACAAGGGCAGCATAGAAACTTGGTCAAAAAAACCACAAAATTATACTTCCCAATAAAGAAAATCTATCACTGGTAACATCTGCTTGGATTTCTGTGGAAAATTCTTTTCTGGATGTTAATGAAAAGATCAATCCTAAACCGAAAATTGCCCCAAATCCGTGAATAACAATAGAGCCGCCTGTATCTACTAAACTTCCGGAGAAAATTAAACAAAAACCACCAGAAAGCATTATCCGTTCATTTAGTGTGTAAAAGGAGATAAACAAAAAACCAAGAATGATATATTGATATAGTTGTAATCTTCCCAAAATAGCTCCTGCACTAATTAGTATCTGACCGTTAAAAGCGAGCTATTATAATTTATAGATAATTAAGTTCATAAATAGTAAAGAAAAATTCAAAAATAAATAAATAGCAAAAACATAAATTCTTTGGAGTAAATAAATGCGATGTTGCATAAGAAAGCAGATAGAAATAGGTGAAGTTGATATAAGTGAAATTAAGCTAAATATAATACTTTTCTGCTGATTCTAATAAACTTTTCATTTTTTTTGGAAAGACTGAAATTTCATTGTTTTATGTCTAAATTTAGGAATAGTGTCTGTAACTATACTCAGTAATACTTATTTGTGAATTTTTGGGGGATGGATGCAACACCTTATAAAAAAGCTCAAAAAATAAATCATTCAACTTCTAAAGATGAAAAAAAGATGAAAAAACAGCGAATAGAGACTGTTCAACTGCACTCTCACTATTAATCAGTTTTATAGTTTTTCTTACAAC
>JAIORE010000452.1 GCA_021108315.1 Candidatus Cloacimonadota bacterium | reverse complement strand
CTCTATTCTTATTCACTTACTCTCTACACTTCTATTTAATTTCTTAATGACCAAAATTCACTTCAAATAAATGAAGTTCGCTCAAAAAAAATATTGCCGCTTTTGTGTCAAACTAAAAATATTTGTTTTTTAAACTACAAAGACAATAATATTGACAAAACATCTATATATAAACTTGATAGAAGTCTTAATAAAAAATAATTACAAAAGATAAACAAGAAAAATATTAAATTTAACATACTTCAAAATCCAAATATTTGAGAGATTATCATACATAAATTTACGAAGAAAAATGGAATTTTTTATACAATTCTTGAGGTAATCGATATGGTTTTCCCATCTTAATAAAAACACCTTCCACTTCTGCAATATTACATAGATCATTTTTTGAATTATAAATTTTCTGAATCCAAATCGCTTTTACCCTACTATGTTTTCCCAAAGTAGTTTTAATAGTAATCCTATCTTCAAATTCAACAGCTTTTTTAAACTGCAAATTAATATTAACCAAATAAATATGAATTCCTAATTCTACTAATTTTTTTATCGAAAAATCCATTTCTTCCAAAGCAACCGATCGAGCTTCTTCATAAATATGCAAATAAGACGCATTATTCAAGTGACCGTAAATATCACATTCAAAACCAAATATCCTTCGTTTGTATTCCATAGCATCCTCCTATAGAAGAAAATTATTTCATTATTATTTTTGGCAATGAAATAATTTTGTGAGAAAATGATTGACTTATTCATCAATAATAAAGGTCCTAAAAATTATAATTTGCTAATTTTAACTAACGAAAGAAGTTGAAATGCCAAATTACAGTAAAAACTGGGTTAATTATGCAATTTGTGTATAACAACTACCCAAAATCAATAATAATAGAAGTTTTTGTATAAAATAAAGTATAATATCAAAAAATATAGATTATACAACATTATTGGATATTCTAATTCTGTAACAACCTGACGACTCCAGTAAACAGAGGAACGAGTAAATTCTTTAAGGTCATAGTTAGTGATAAACCGTAACTTTAGGTGTGAGAAGTAATTTTATTATCTGATTTGTATTGGTTTATCAGGTAAATTATTATTGATATCGTATCAAACATAAACAGCGAGTAATTTATTACTGCTCGCTGTTTATGTTTTTATTTTATCGGAAAATAAATATCCATTTCCGAATCATCTTCTCCAAATTTAAAGCGTTCATCGTACAATTCAAATTCATCTTCATTGACTAAAGTTTTTCCATTTTCTTTCAGCCAAATCATTGCTTTTTGATAAGAATCTCCTAAATTATCCAGTTTGCCTTTGTGGGTAAAAACAGCATATTTATTTGTTTGAATTTCTCTTGAAATCATTCCTTCGGGTATTTCACTTATCTCATTAACCATAATTCCAGCAATATATTCAAACTCAGTTTCATCATTATAATCTTCATAATCAACGCCTTCATAAGGGCACAAACCGATAGCAACAATTGGAACGCAGAAATCTCTGATTTCTTCAACTCTGGGCATAAATTCATTCCAGAGATTTGGAATTTTATTGTTTTTCATTGTTGTTTTCACACTCATTCCGACAATTTTAAAACTCTCTTTTTCTACAAATTTTGTATTTCCCATAACATTTCCTTTTTTATATTCAAATTAATTTGAAACCTTAAAACTCGTTATCCTGAATGCTTTCAGAATCTTCACAAAGTTCTATTCAACATTCCCAATATCTAAAATGCTTTTGGGAGAAACAATTACTTAATTAATCTTTTTTATCAGCCGGAATATAAGGTATAAGACCTTTTCTATAAGCAATTTCCTGAATCTCTCTTGATAAACTCCGTACATCTACAACATAACCGTTAAATATAATTTGCCAAACGAATGGGTTATTTCCTAATTTACTTGGTAAACCCCATTTAACATCAAATTGATAAGTTTTAAGGGCATCTCGCACTTTTTTAGAATAATTACCACCGCTACTTTTACTCACTCCAAAGATCTCACATATTTTAGATGCACTAATATATGGAGTTTGAGATGGATCAAATAAAAAATTAACAGAACCCAAAGCATAGATAATTCCACAAGCCCAAGTATTCATTTTTCCTCTGAGTAATGGTGATGGACGCTTTCGACATAAGGTAGCGGTAGCCTGACGAATAAGTAAAGAATATTCTTCATTCAGATTTTCTTTACAAAATTCTTCCGTTAGAATTACGATAGAATCAAATATATGCTGCATTTTTTGGGGAACTTTTAAAGATTTTTCCATTTTTAATTCCTTTTAATTTTTTTTAGAAATTGAGAGATTTTCTCAATCAAAATTCACAAATATCTTTTGCTTTCTATTTTTGTAATAGAACAGTATAATACTTTAAAATTTTTCAATCCGCAACCCCTATCAAGCCTGCTTGCTTAAGTGCAATTACAATTGCCGGTTCAGAAGCATGCGTTTTATTTTTAAAAAAATCTATAATTGATGAGCTAAAATCCGGATAAAACTTATCACCTTTGATGATTATCCTCTTATCACCGAAATTCTTTTTGAATTCATGCTTAAGAAGATCAATTGGTAACAGAAGATTAGCAGCAAAGAAATCTGCTTCTCTTTCAATATTTTCATTATCTGTGATTTCTTCTACTTTTCCGTTATTATTTTTCTCATTTAATAATTTAAAATATATTTTTTCATGTAAAATGATATGTCCGATTTCGTGAGCTAAAGTAAAATTATACCTTCCTAACATTGCTCGATATTTATATGGATTGGTTTTATTCGATATAAAAATAACTCTTGAAATCATATCAGTGATCGCATTTACACCATCTTTAAGATTATAAAAAGTTGTATTGTAATCTAAATATTTTACAATTCCTTCAATATCTATGGGAAATGAGGGAACAATCTCTTTTGTCCTGTAAAACTCATGAAGAAAAATATTCACAAGATTCTTAATCCGGTTATAATTATTTTTTTCTTTCATCTACTTTGAATTTAATGAAATTTCTTTAACATTGTATGTCGTGCATTAAGTAGCTTAAAGCACGCCAATACTATTCACTATTAATTATAAGTTTTTCACTGGATGATGCTATTTGATCAAAAGCATTTTCCGATTTTGACTTGATGACCCATACTTTAATTTATAAAGATATACACCTGAAGAAAGTTGATTTCCTTTTCTATCTTTTGCATCCCAAAATAAAGTATAAATCTTATTTGCTTCTGCAAATTCATTAAATAATTCTGTAATTTTTTGCCCTTTTAATGAGAAAATTGAAATTGTAGCCTTGCTTGATTCAGGCAATTTAAAAGATATTGAAGTATTAGGATTAAACGGGTTTGGGTAATTTTGAAACAAGCCAAATAATTCATTTAATTCTGGTGGCTTGGGGTTGTCGTGATTATCAATAATATCAAGGCAAATAGGATTATATAGTTCTGAAAAACTACTTATGCTCACACTTTCTAACCAGTAATAAAATGTTGAAAATTCATTATTTACTGAATCATCCACAAATTCATACTCAGTTGGTATAAATGTAGTTCCGCTTCCCTCAATAATTTCACTATTTATTTTTTGAGATTGTCCAAAATTTTCAGAGATAGAGCGATAAACATTCCAATGACTATTACTTTGCTCGGTTTGAGTAATCCAATTTAGTTTTGCAGTACTGTTTTGATAAGTAGCAGTAAAAGAGCTTAATGTGACGGGAAGCATACCATCATCAAATTCCGTAGTTCCAGGATCTCCTGAAGATGGTGAAGATGATACCCAAGTTTTATCCTCATTTCTACTTTCTCGGCTATTTGAAGACACATCATTGGTAGAATCTACCGCAGCTTTAACATTAGAATAAAGTTTATAGCCTCTACCTGTTGTAAAATAAAGATTATCAGTACCTTGTACAAAAGAGGTACTATTAGCACTTAAATCAATACTCCAAGCAGCTTCAAATTCTGCAAGGTCAGCTCCTCTTGTAATAATAATAGATTTGTTTGCTGCTACAGTAGATCCTGTAGGAATTGTATAAGTATAACCATCATAAGATCCGCTTTGCCATCTTTGTATTGTATAATTTGTCAAATTGAGAACGGAAGCTGATTTATTAAAAATTTCCATATATGCTGTCATATATCCACCCGAATCATTATCACACAGTTCCGTAATAATAATTTCATCTCCACCACCGGCAGCATTTGTAGTTACGGAAATTGTATTTGAATTGCTACTTGTTCCATAACCATTTACCGCTCGAACCCGATAATAATAATCCGTTGAAGAATAAAGTCCTGTAACGGATTGTGATGTACTTGCGACTGTAAGATCGTTGTAACTGCCTAAAATAGCTGTAAAGTTATTATCCGTAGCAACATCAAGCCGATAACTTGTAGCTGTAGCAGAGGTATTCCAATTTGCTGTGAAACCGGATGTAGTAATACCAGTAGCAGATGTTGCAGTGGGAGCAGAAGGAGCTGAACCGCTGGAATAATTACTCCAGCTTACATTATCAATAGAAGCTTGCCCACCAGCAGCATTTTGTTCAAATTTAAATATAAAATCACCCGAGATATTTACCGTAATATCACCTGAGTTCTGATTCGATCCATCTCCACCGGAAATTGTAGTTACTAAGGTTGCATTTACATATATATCTAAATCTAAGCTTGTAGTAAAGGCACGTTTATAATCAAAATTCAATACTCCACAACCTCCACCTATAGTTCCTGATTCCACTTTTCCGACTGGGGATTGATCTTTTCCCATACATGGAGTTTCACCAGTTATTTGTTGATCTCCCCGACAACTATCATAGTCCCAAGTAGAACCATCCAGACCTGTAAATGTTCCATCATTATAGCTACTACTGGTTTCAGAGAAATTTGCAAATGTTTCTGTTCCTCCGGAAGGGATTGCACTTGTCGTCAAAAAAATTGTATTTGAATTTGAACTGGTATCTGATGCAGTATATGCTCTTACTTGATAATAGTAATCTGTTTCCGCACTAAGACCTGCTACAGCATAAGTTGTTACATTGCTTACATCAAGATCATTATAGCCAGTAACAAAAGAAGAAAAACCGCTATTTGTTGAAACATCAAGATAATATCCGGTAGATCCGGCTGCACTACTCCAATTTGCCGTAAAACTTGCAGAGCCAATATTTGTGGCGGAAGATGCCACTGGAGCCCCTAGAACAGGCGTTTCTCCTTCCCAAATATATCCTACATATTCTGGATGATCAATAAACGGATTTCGATTATTTTGGTATCCGTAAATTGTATCGTTCCTATCTCTTTCAAAATCATCAGGAGGATCATCACTATGCCATTGTAATAGAGTAGAAAGTTTTCCCAAATTCGGAGCGGAACTGCTCACATAATCTACCATATCAAGAGTATATCCATCTCCCGAGTCATAACGAACATCCATATAAAAAACCATACGGGCTACATCACCTTTTACCGAATCACGCGGTTCCCAAGAATTACTATCATAATAACAAGAAGTAGCTTCACTATGCTGGCTTCCACCATCGTCAAAATCTAAATTACCTCTATCACCATTAACAGAAACATCGGTTGGTTTTAGATTGTGAAGATCTCTTCCCGGAGTATTATTTTCTGTAAATACACCATGTGATTTTGGCCAAACATGTTCCCTGTTCCACTCATCCGGATCACCACCATTAGACGTTTTGGATTGTGATCTACCGGTATAAAGCAAAATTACATTACTGGAATTGTTCGGGTCTTCATCTGTGTTTTTCAGAGCATTCCAGACAGCATCATAGCTTATAGTTGTATGTCCATCAATGATATCATGTAAAGTACTTTGAAGAGCAGCCCCACTTTCTCCAGCAGCGTCATCATAATATTCTGGAGGAATTACAGCAAAGAGTGTTAAATTCACCATAATTGTTATTAAAATTGTTAGATATATTTTCATAATTTTTCTCCATAGTCATTTAGAAAGCATAAATCTTATTTTGTGATAATATGTCAAATAAATTGTAGGTAAGATACTCAGATAATTAAATATAGCAATAAAATTTATCGGTCATCATTATAGAGAATCAAAATGGGAATTAGTTTGTTAGTATAAATGACCCTGTTTATTAATACAATTTTTCAAAACATATTTTTCAGTTCAATACAGCAAAAATATGTTTTTGTAAGTCAAAATTTATAATTTTTTTGAAATTTTACTCAAAAAATTA
>JAIORE010000339.1 GCA_021108315.1 Candidatus Cloacimonadota bacterium | reverse complement strand
ATTTAAAATTGGATTCAAGATAATTATGATTAAAGAGTATCAATTCATCTGCGAACATCTATAGTCGGAGGTTAGTTTTGAAATTGCCCAAAAGAAAAACGAAGGAAGGGATTTGAATCTTTTCTTTTCTCTTCTTTCGTAAAGTTAGCTGTGATCAAATAAAAGAGAAAAATGCACCTTAAAGATTGAACTTTTTTGTCCTAACGAAGTAATCCACTTCACTTTGCATTAATAAACATTCTTAAATTTAAAAACGACAGCCGTTTCTTTTTAAAAAACAGAGCGTTTTCGTTTAAACCCATGTTTACCACCAGTTTTTGTAACTTCCTTATATTTAAAGGGAATCAAAAATTTATTAGCCGTAACTTGTTTGCGCTATATCAATCTTTATAGTTGTTAATAGTTTTATTATACTTCAAAATTTTATTAATATTTAGTCTTTCAAGGATTTCTTTTGCCTTATTATCAAGTAAAGTCAATTTGTAACCATAAGTACCCTTGCCATTTACATGGATTTTGTTAATCTCATAATCTGATAGTAATTCATACAATTTCTCATGTGTTATTATTTCTATTGTGAGATCACCTTGTTTAGCATGAAGCCTCATTGTTAGGATTCGATTTAAGAAATGTGCAAGTACACATATTGTGAAGTGAGCTTTGACATGTTTCTCTGTCCAGACATAAACAGGTGACACCTTAATGAAGGATTTTATATCTCTAAATGATGATTCAATAATAACTTTTTCCCTGTATGGTTTTACAGCATTCTCTAAAGTTAACTTATATTTCACACCTTCTTTTTCTGTATGATTTGTTACTAATAACCAGAATCCATCCAACTTTTCCACAGCTATTTTCTGCTTATTATTGGCTGAAGTAATAATAGCTTGATAAGTGATTATACTTTTCTTATCACCTTTTTTTGTCTTTGCTTCTATAATCTTTTTTTTTAAAGAAACACCTGTATAATTATTCAATTTCAACTTAGATATTTGTTTATCAATTTTTTTTTGAATTACTTTTTCATCTCTTGATTTCTTGGCTAAAGTCAATTCTTTGTTTAAGTTATTGATGAAGTTGCTAAAGATAGACAGGCGTTCTTCTCTGCTGTTACACTGATCTTTAAACAATTGAGGATTAAAACACAATATGTAACGCCGATCATTGATAATTCCTATTTCCTGACAATGATGTAGTATCATTAATTTTTGTAAATTCTTTCAATTTAGTTATCTGTTTTTCTACTTTGTTGATTTCAAAAAAAGAATACTTCTTAAAATCTATGTTCGTTATTTTTTTAATTTGATTCTTATCCATTGCTGTAATATATTTATATTCAGATTCCTCTACTTTAAATAAGTTGTTATCGGAAACCATTCCTCTGTCAAATACTAAGGTTGTGTTCAGTTTGGGAAACAATCGTTTAAGATTATCTAAAAGCCAAACAATTGTTTTAGAATCTGCAGTATTGCCTTCCAAAACTTCCCAATAAAAAGGTAAACCATCCTGATTAACCAATAGTGCTAAAACCACATGGTTAAGGTAGCCTTCTTTGCAATGTCCCCATTTTATCAAGATACATTTTGCTCCTGAAAAAGTTGTTGAAGAAAGATCATAATATACATTATTCATAGAAGCTGGAAATCTTGATTTTAAGGATTTATACAAATGATTACAAATATCTTTTTTGCAATCCTCAATATATCCCAGCTCTCGAAATACTCTGGAGGGATTAATTTGTTCAGGTGAAAAATTGTACATCATGGGTAGCCATGTTTTTTGAATCCAGGAACATGCTTGAAACTTAGATAATGGCTCCAAACTCTTATTAATCGTTAAAATCATAGCTATCAAAGATAACTTAATAGAAGAGTTGCTATCCCTCTTAAATGGTTTATCTAACTTCCATTCGTTCCAGATTTCTTTTAATACAGCCAAATCTAAATATTTATACTTTTTTGATATAGTAATATCCTCAAAAGTAGTGAGGATTGTATTGGGATTTTTGATAGCTTTTAAGAATGTACGCCATCGTATTGCTTCTTCATCTGACAGTTTACCTAGCGAAAGAAAAACTTCTTTTTTGTTTTTACCATTCTCTCTATATGCTTTTGCTAAACTATAAGATTTATAAATTTTATTTTTATATTTACTTTGTCTTCAATGCAAATGTAGTTCATTTATCTTCATAGACGTAAATTAAATACGCATTAACCTTTTGTCAAGGTTTTTAAGTATCTTTTTTATTAGACGTAATAGATACTATCTGTTTTTGCATTTATTACCAACAGTGTAGAATCTTAAGCTATTCTTTTGTCGGTAAAAGTGGTAAACATGGGTTAAAATACAAAACCGTTAGCTTGATTATCGATTAAATTTTGCATTAATACCACGAGATTAAAAAATAGAAAAAATTGAGCGAGCGGATAATTTTTTCTCATTTAAAACCAGAATTCTGAAACATTTTATTTTCCTGTTACTTTGATAGAAATTATGAAAATTGTTTTTTTCTTTCATTTTTAGTTTTTTTAAGATTTACCTCAACATTTTTTTTAATTTGTGAAAGCAATTCTGAACGGAATAATTCATCTTTTTATATTTTGGTTTTCTTTGTTAGATTTAGATTTTATGGAAAGATGGAATTTTGAAATTGGGGAACTCTTGAATTTTTTCTTTCTTTTCAATAAAATTTCATCTTCATTTTCTTTGGACCTATATCTTTTATTTTGAGAATTAATTTGATACAAAAAATTGTGAGTTATTTCGCATTCTGTTTTTAAACCACCATTTGAAAAATTTAAAAGCATTAGAAAATTTTGTGAAAAACCAGACTATTAAAGAGTTCTTTCGAGTTTACTTTTTTAAGATTTAGTTAATTTAGTTCCTAATTTTTGGTCGAAATAATTTATATTTTAGATTTTGACTTTCTTCGTGATAATTAGAAATTAATTTAAAAAAACAGAATTATGACACCTAAAATTCTCTCTCAATTCTCTTTGAAATTCTTTGTTAATTATTTTTGAAAAACAACTTAACAAAATTTAAAGTCGAAATAATTGCTTTTAGAAATTCCTGATTTTTTGTTTTTGTTTTTCTTCGTTAGATTTAGATTTTAAGAAAAAACAGGAATTAAAATTCGGATTCTCTTGCATATGTTTTTCCTTTTTCTCGTCAATTTTTCTACATTACCAAATTTCTAATTTTGACCTATTTGAGAGAATTTTCTGATAATTCATTTTTTTTATGTTCTCTTTTTCTTCGCCATTTTCTCTTTTTTAAATTAATGTGATTTGCAAAAAGATGAATTATTTCGGATTAAAAAAATGACTTCTACGCTTTTCTTTTTGTCGTTTTTCTTTTTCTTTTTTCATACGATAGGAAGACCCAAATGCATGTAACGTTCGGCGTGCCACGTCATCTCGCCATGAGCATTTGATTTCGGTATTTCCGTAATCAAGTTGCGATTAGTGAGATGATAAAAGACGAGTAAATCAATGTCAAAGGGGGCAGGTTTGCGAGTCCCCGTGGACGCAATTTTAGACGACGTGTCGATTCACTCCGGTTTTACTCGTCTTTTTTAGTGGCACGCCGAACGTTAGCCAACATGGAGTGGAGCGACATGTTGGCTAATGAGCGGTGCTGCCAAGTTCTTCTTGCTCTTCTTTCAATCTGAACTTGGAGTGCTGTGTTACAGGCAATTTAAAAAACTCTCATATAGGATTTAATGAAAAATTTAAATAGATTTTTAACCATTAATTTATCTGAAAGCACAATATGTTATTTAGTTGCTTTTTTGAGGTAATAGTTTTTTAGGATCTACAATAGGTAAGATGATTTTCTTATATTTTTTGTTTGTAACCAAAACACTTAACATACCTCTAGTTCCAGAATATGCAACAGATATTAGAATAGCTAAAAATTGATCAGGTATATTGAATCCATTATTGGTTATTTTTTTTACAATCTTAGATATTTCTTGAATTTTGTATGTATGTTCTGTTTTTATTCCAAAAAGGTTAATCTCTGGTTTTTCTTTTAGGCTAAAAGCAATTTCAAGTATAATACCAATAATTCCTTGTTTCATATTGATTTTTAATTCGGTATGAATTTTAGTATCAACTTTTGTATTATTAAATCCAATTTCAGCTGGATCATTTTCGAAAAATTTTATTTTTTCTACTTCTATAAGTTTAAAATTTACCTGCTGTTTGTTTTCTACTTTTATACTTTCATCCATTATTTACCTCTTTTATTAGAAACCGCAACATTCTACTGAATAATTTGATTTCATTTCTTCATCTAAATGAATTATCTTACATTTATTATCAATAGATTTTTTTTCAAATTTATTAACGGGAATAAGAACATATTTTTTAATTTCTTTAATCTGTTTCTCTTGCAGAAATAAATCATTTGTTAGATTAATTTCTAAATTAACTGCATCAGCTATTTCAATCATTTTTTTTATAGAAATATTCGGAGTTTTATTGAACATTTGAGAAATAGCAGCACGAGATTTCCCTAAATTACGTGCTAAATCAGCACGAGTTATACCATCATCTTCCATTTTAGTTATAACCATATGATAAAATTGATTAATTATTCCCCAAGCTTTTTGATTAGCTGATGGCTTTGCTCCAAAAATATTATTTATAGAATTCTGCAAATTTTTGTTCATAATATTGTTTCTCCTTTTCTAGCTTTTTATAAACAGGGTCACCCAAACTTTTTTTCTTTTTAATACGATAATTGAAAAGAATGATATTGTTCCCAAATTTTTTGAAATAAAAAACTCTATGCCCCTTGGGTTTAATTTCTCCATAACTATATTTTCTAAACTTATTTCTTATCTTTGGTGATTTGAAATTAGATGTTGTGGCCATATTCGATATAATATCAATAATATCGTCACGATCCTTTTTTTCTAATGATTCTAATGCTTCTACAACTTTACTGCGATCGTTTCTTATTACTACATATACATCATTTATAACTTTTCCATAAGATACATCAATTGGTATCTTTTCAAATTCAATTTTTTCTTTATTTTTCATTTATAATCCAACTGTTAATGTATAGATTAACACGTCAAGAAAAAAACTAATAAAATCATTAATATACTCAATTGCCTGTAATGGTTGGCAGCTGCCACGCTCTTTCACTTACTCTTCTTGCTTGGCTGTGGAGCTGTGTGTTATCGGTTTCCATTTAGTATTCATTCGATCAATCCTTATCTATTTACCATCGCTAACTGATTATTTTAGATTTAATTGTAATATCTTTTTTATATCATTAAAATCCTTTAATTTTAGTCGATGACCGATAGTCATTTGAAAATCTGTAGCTGGTTTTGTATAATTTGATGTAGTGATTAATATGCCTGCATTAACTCTCTCAGCTTCTACAACACCATACAATGAGCGTACAATTTCCACACCTACAGGTCGATCTGGTCTATATTTTTTACATTCTACGATATAACAAAATGTCCCAATACCAGATTTATCAGTTATATAAATATCTTTACCACCATCCCGAGTTCTTTTTGTAAGTTCAACGATGTAGCCTTGATTCTTTAGTAGGGATGCAATAAGTTCTTCAAATTTCCTTGAACTTAATTTATACATTAATTGTGGATTTTTTGAAAGGTATTCTACTAATTCATTATTAATATCTTTGAAATCTAAATTTATAATATTATTTTTTATTACATCTAGTTCAGGATACTCATATAACTTTTCTTTATCCTTTTTAATGATTAATGAAGCAGTATCAAATAATGATGTATTTGATAAACCTACAAATTTTTGTAAATAATATACATTTTGATTATGCATTATTTCAGACGGTATCTCTTTTTCTGCTCTAACAGTAAAGAACAAACAAGGTGTATTAGGATGTTTAGTTTTTATTATCTCATTAAATAAAATAATGCCTGCCTTAATAGCATCCGTAAATTCATAGTGTTCATACTTACTACCAATTGGATGTCTTATATCAGTTATTATGATATCATATTCCTCCCTTAAATATTCCTCTGCTTCGTCATTATTTTGAGCAAGATTGACGATACATCTATTAATATAAAATGGGCCTAAAAAATGGCGAAGATAAGTCCTTATTGAATCATCCACCCATAAAACTTTCAAAAAAACCTCAATTTAGATGTTGTATATTTCATCTAATTTCTGTAGTAATCTAAACCGATAATGGACAGCACTGCCAAGCTCTCCCTGCTCTTCTTTCAATCTTAGCTTGGAGT
>JAIORE010000151.1 GCA_021108315.1 Candidatus Cloacimonadota bacterium | reverse complement strand
TTTAAATCTATATTTATAATAAAATAGTATTAAAATGAAAATTTACAAGTATCAACTCATCTGCGAACATCTATAATAAACCATTCAAAGCAGCCCATATCAGGTGATTCACCAAAATATTCCAAACCAATATCGGTTCCGGCATCAATACATGGTGATGCTTCGGTAAGATGAAAATCAAGATTATTTGCATCAACAAATAACGGATTTTGATTGATATTATTATAACCGGTTGCTTCATCGGGCATTGTTAAATTGCTGTAATTTATCTCTGCCGTACTACTAAAATCTATATAAATACCATCGCTATACATTCCGGGATTATCATAAACTATGCTGTTTACAATGTCGGCACTTGCATAAGCCAGACTAATTGCTCCACCATCACCATGTTGGGCAGAATTTCCTGATATTGTGCAGTTTTGTAAAATGATGCTATTTCCCATGCCAAGCGTATGTAAAGCTCCACCACTTGAATAAACGGTATAATTTTCTGCGAATAGGCAATTTATCATTTTTGTATTATATACTGAATAAAAAGAGATAGCTCCACCACCATAAAGGCAATTATTTCCGATAAATTCGCAACCTACAATCTCAGAATTATTATCTGAAGAAAATTTGATGGCTCCGCCTTCACCATAAGCATGGTTTCCAATAAATTTGCAATCAATAAAACTAGTGGAATTTGAAGTATTAATTGCATAAACTGCTCCACCCATTCCATTGTCACTTCCTGTTGCATCGTTATCTGCAAATACGCAGTTTGAGATTACTGCATTGGATGTTAACAAAGCCAGACCTCCACCATGAATATCAGGATAACTTCCGGAAGTTTTCCCGTATTCAATTCGACAATAAGCTAAGTTACTAATGCCATTTGCTCCGTCTAAACGTATTCCACCCCAACCGATTGCTTGATTATCTGTTGTGAATAAAATATTTTCAGATTCTGTACCAATTGCCTGTAAATTACCTTGAATTTTTAGTTTGTAATGTCCTTGAAAATTAACTTCTACACCAGCTTCAATTGTTAAAATATTTCCCGAAGAAACAGTGATTTGACCAACTACATGATATGGTGAATTGTCTAATGTCCAAGTTCCTGATTGAGTTCCACTTACTTCTGTTTGAGCAAATACACTTGCTGAAACAATAATTAAAATAATAAATGTGAATAATTTTTTCATTTTTTTCTCCTGTTTTTTATTTTTTTGTATGAAGTGTTCTTTTTTCATAAAAACCCATGCAATGAATAAAAAGTTTTTTTTAAAAATTCCAAATTTAGTTCTAATCCCCAAATTTCCCAACTTCAAAAAAATGTTCAACTTCTTGAATTCCACAATTTTTTGCTTCGGCGAGAGTTCCTTGAAAAAGTACTTCACCTTCATCCAAAAAAATTATCCGGTTAGCAATTCGGTGAATACTTGCCAATTCATGAGTAACAATGATGATCGTCATATTTAATTGTTCTTTTAGCTTTAGAATGAGATTATCCAGATTTTCACTGGTGATGGGATCTAAGCCGGCAGAAGGTTCATCACAAAATAAGATTTCCGGATCAAGAGCAATAGCACGAGCTAAGGCAGCTCTTTTCTTCATCCCCCCGGAAAGTTCAGAAGGAAAAAGGTTAATCACATGTCCAAGATTTACCAGATTTAACTTGACTTTGATAATTTTTTCGATAATCTCTGCCGGTAAAACGGTGTGTTGTTCCAAAGGAATAGAGACATTATCAAAGATATTAACAGAATTTAGAAGAGCTCCGTTTTGAAAAAGCATTCCAATTTTTTCGAGAATTTTATTGAACTCTTCAGGAAAAAGTCCAACCGTTTCCTCTCCAAAAATCTTGATAGAACCGGAAAAAGGTTTGTACAATTGCAAAATATTCTTGATGAACGTAGTTTTTCCACAACCACTTCCACCGAGAATTACAGTTATTTCATTAGGAAAAATATCAACTGTAACGTCTTTTAAAACAGTATTTTCACCATATTTTGCCACTATTTTTTTTACACTGATTATAGGAACTTTCATTATCCACCTAAATATTCCAAACTAAAAATTGCATCAAGTACGATCACAGCAAAAATCGAAGCTACAACCGAGGCAGTTGTTGCTTTTCCTACGCCTTCTGCTCCGCCTTCTACTTTGAATCCAAAATAAGTTCCAATAATCACAATTGCCCAAGCAAACACTACACCTTTTAATAGAGCAATTAAAATATTACTAAAGGTGAGAACCTCCAAAACTCTTGTCACAAAAGTAACAATACTAAGATCAAGATAAAAAATGGAGATTAGAAGTCCACCGGAAATTCCTATAATCATAGAAAGAGTTACCAATAACGGCATACAAAGGGTAATTGCATTGAATTTTGGCACCACTACATAGCGAATCGGGTCAATTGCCATAATCTTGAGAGCATCAATCTCTTCTGTTACCTTCATCGTAGCAATTTCTGAAGCAATCGCCGAACCACTTCTGCCGGCTACTAAAATCGCAGTGAGAATCGGTCCCATTTCACGAACCATTAATACGGCAATCATATCTGCCAAAAATACTTCTGTTCCAAATTGACGAAGTAATGCCGCAGATTGCAAAGCCATAATCAAACCAAAAATTAGTGATAACGAACCGATAATACCAATAGCTTCCATTCCGATTAAAATACTTTGTTGAATCACAGAATCTTTACGCTGTCCTTTTCGATTGAAAATTCCCACAAATGACCAGAAAATAACTTCTGTAGTGAGATATGAAATATCAACAATAGCTTCTTTATACTTAAAAAAGGAATTACCAATATTTTCGATAAAACCACTTCTTTCTCTTTTTATAGCTTCTACTGTGATTTCTAAGGAGGAAAAAGTTTTGATTGTTTGAGAAATATTTATAGGAATATTTAGAAGTTTACGGAAAGAATCCTGATTTTTTAATTGGATGACATCTAAAAATGCAACTCCGGCACTATCAATTGAAATTACTTTTTCTAAATCAATGTATTCCAATTTTTGGGATGTATATTTTTCCCATCTGTTCAGAAGATTCGGAACAGTAAATTTATTAATTTCCCCTTGTAGGATCAAAGTTTTTTCAATGATTTTCATTATTTCAAAATATAAGTAAGTCTTAGAAATAAACTATGTTCGCTATAAATATATTCCTCATTATTCAATTCTTTGTTTTCCAATTTTAATTTATATTCCAGAGAAACATATTTAAATATTTTCATATTGAAAGTATTTTCCCACTCTACAGTTTTATTAATAGATTTATCAAATGGGAAAAGAATGTAGGCATCTGTATTATAGGTAAGATCAAAAGGAAAACGCATACTTCCCACAAGAGAAAGTTCAGTTCCTTTTTTATATTCTGATTCTAAAATATCATATTTAAAATACTGTCCTGTTTCATCATCAATAAAAATACCTTTTTGGAAAACATCTTTTTTGATATCTTGCTCCAAACCAAAACCGGTACGAAAGTACAAGTTTACATTTGCCCGATTTAAAAGCCGCATATTCAAACCAATACCTTCCTTCAAATTGAGCGGATAAACAGCAGGATTTAATAAAATTTTCTCAGCATCAATTGCAGCTTCTATTTCATTACCATTTTCGTCGAATTTCTTATAAGCTTCCGCCTCAGTTGGGTAATAATATGTCGGAAAAAAATGTGAATTCATATTAAATCTGGAATAAAATCCAACATCTTTAATAAAATAATAGATGAAGGTATTTTTTAGATCAAATTCATCAAGAGATAGACGAAAATCCGTATCAGAAGATTTGCTTGTTCCCAGATCAATAATATTTTTCGATGTGAAGTGAAAAGGAATTTTATCATAAACAAGTCTATTTTCCATTTGTGTATTCAGGTTTAAGGTGAATTCCTGTTTATTCTTATCAGTAGCATTATTACTATTTGCATTGAAATTACCGTGAATCGAACTAAACAATTTCCAATCTTCAGAAGCTTTCAGCGTCTCACTTCCTGAGAGAATCCCTGCCCCAACTAAATTAGTAGGATTATTGTTTTCATCAATACCCATCACAATCCTTAGGTCTTGTAGTTGTCCATTTTCTACCAAAACAGTCGTGAAATCTGTCAAAGTGTTGAAAGGTTTGTCATTAATAGTGATTTTATATAAACCCGGCTTAAGAATCCAGACTCTTCTTTTTTCTCCAATTTCTTCATCGGCAGGGAATTCTCCGCCAAAACTTTCTCCACTTTCAGCATTAAAAATCTCATAGCGAACTTTGGCATAATTTCTCTCTTCATCCAAAATATCAACCATCAAAACTCCCCAATCCGGTTCTACAACAGTTTTATAGCGTTGAAGAATTTCAACATTTTTTTTAGTCAGCATTTGAGCTGAAGAACCTGAGCCATAATGAACAGTATATTTCCCTTCCGAAAGAATTGTAGATTCACCCATACGAGCAGAACCAACTATTAATCCATTTTGATCATAAACTGTGTAATAAGGTTCATTATCAGTTTGTGAAATTGCCGGAAGATAGAGGAATCCCATTCCTTTTACTTTTCGCTTTTCCTGAACAAAAGTAAGTTCTTTATTTTTTTCTTCAGTTTCAGCAAGTTTTTCTACAATGCCCGTATCAAAATAATTTTCCATTTTTAAAATAAAATTATCAATTTCATTTAGCACAATATCATTTATTTTTAGTACAAAATTATCAAAACTGTCATCGGCTAAAAACTCATCTCTACTTACGTGATGTTGTACAATTATTATTTCTTTATCCCCTTCTTTCAAATTGAATTCCATTACTAATCTTGCTTGACTACTATTTTCATTTTGATAAAATTCAATATTTGTTATCTTGCTGGAGATAATGAAATCGGGTCGTTCATTCAAAACATCTCTATTGGTTGTTTGAAAAACATTGTATCTTTCCAATTTTTTATTGATAAAATCAGGAATAATTTCTGTTAATTTTATTCCCCAAAGTTCTTTGGAAGCATAAGTGATCTTAGGTCCGAAATGTCTTAAAACAATCTGCTTTCTATTGTAATTTGACGGTATTTTCAAGTCCTTGATCCATACAGATTTTTCAAGAGGAATTTCTCTATAAAGATTATCATTTTGGAGATGTTCAAAATATTCCAAAACATAGTAATTTGTTGGAGTGATTTTTCCTATAGTACATCCTGCAAATATCATTATAAATAAGAATAAGTATATTATATTTGTTTTTTTCATGATTTTGATCCTATTATTTATTGGTTTGATGTTTTCCACAAAATAGTTGGATTTTCACTAACTTGCCGTGCAAAATCGTTCAAATATTCCACTGTTTCTTTCATAGTCTCGATAGTAACCAAAATGTCTTCTCTTGTGCTTAAAAAAGTTCCATCAATATGACTTAAAGTATTATTTGTTTGTTCCACAACAGAATTTATATCTGAAATCAATTTTGAGAAATCAATTTCTGCGAGATCTGAAGTAAATTTTTCAGAATTTGCAAAAATGCTCTCAAATTCTTTTGAATCAATAACTGTATTAACTTTCTGTATTGTTTCGTGGAGTGTTACTGCTAATGAATTTATGTAAATCGTGGTAGAATCAAGATTTGTCACTATATGATTTACGGATTTCTTATTTTCGGTAATAATAGAATCCACATTGTGAAGGATATTTACAATTTTTTCTTGATTTTCACCACTTGTAAGATTTGTGAAATTATTTAGTAATATCTCTAATTTTTCAGCAATAACTTCTGCTTTTCCGGTAATATTTTGGAAAGTAGATACTCCTGGTTTTATAATTGAATTCGGTTTTAAAAGTTCTGCTTGATTTGAACCTCCGGTAAGTTCTATTAGCACCAAACCGGTAATTCCAATGGGAACTAAAGTAGCTTCTACATCTTTTTTTATAGGAGTTCCTGCTTGCAAGCTTATTTCCACGATAATTACTTCAATATCATTCGGATCAATCGTAATTGCTTCTACCCGACCAATAGTGATACCGTGATATTTTACCTGTCCGCCAACTTGTAAACCATTTATGGAAACGTTTTTATAGTGAATTGTGTAGTTATCCTTCTTTTCCATAAGGGTTTTACCGATTACAGAAAATAAAAATGCAATCAAAACAAATGTTGAGATCAGAATAAATAATCCTAATCGAAATTTTTGAGCTTTACTAACCATACCAACTCCTTTTATTACTTAAGAATTTTTGTAAAATAACGATGTCAAGCATTAATTGAGAAAATTTAGCATACCCCCAAAGAGACTGTTCATATCTCACGCCACCTTTTTCAATAAGT
>JAIORE010000239.1 GCA_021108315.1 Candidatus Cloacimonadota bacterium | reverse complement strand
CTCTTCTTTCGAAATTATTATTAACAATCTCAGGGGACATTTGGCACTAATGTAAGTGAAGAAACAATGAACAATGAATAATGAATAGTGAATAGTGAATAGTGAATAATGAATAATGAAAAAATAAAAACACGAATAGAGCTTTCTAAGTGATAAATAAACATTTCCCAGTTCGATTATTCTATCTAACTTACTGGAAAGATTAGGGATATAATGTAAGAAAGAAGATTTTTATAAACCATGATGATTTGTTTATTTACCTTATATAGAACTCATCCAGCTGTCCTTCTCTTAAATTCAAGAGAAGAAACATAAGAAAAGCAGGAAGAATAAAGAACGAAGTCATCCCTCGCTTTAGATAAAGAGAGGGAACGAGGGAGAGTTTGATAATTTATAATTCAAAGAAGGGAAGAGTTTTGAAAATTGTAAATGAAGTAAGAAATGTTAATGATAAAGAATAAGCCTGTTTCAACACCTATTAACTTCTAATTATTCATTATTAGTTATTCATTAAAATAAAAGGGAGATTTAACATGTTAAAAAAAACAATTATCGTCGCTTTGTTTGTTCTAATCGTAATCGCTTATGCCCAAAACATTTTTTGGGGAGACGGTTTAAATGTTTTAAAAGGAAATTACATCTACTATTACGAAAGTGTAAAGACTGATGACAATAGTGTAATCGTTTGTTGGTCGGAAGCAGATAATATTAATCGAAAAATCAAAATGCAGAAAATTTTGAGTAATGGAGATTTTGCATGGGAAGAACCTCGAACAGTAATTGACGAAAATTCACCTGTTATGTGCGAAAAATTACTCAAATCTTCTGACGAAGATTTATTCACTTTCATTTCAAATGACTGTAACCAATATGAAAAGATTTGTAAATTTGACCAAGAAGGAAATGTAATATGGTGTGAAGAATTGGGATTTGAGGATAATTCTATTTTTAAAGATGCAATTCCCGATAATAATGGAGGAATTTATATTTTTTATGAGCAAGAAAATTCCGATTTTGTAAAAATTAATGCTATTCATGTTTTATCAAATGACAACGAAACTGAACAGGAAATAATTGAATTATACTCTGTAAATAATGAAATTTATTATATTTTTCATAAAGCTTTTATAATTGATGATAAAATTATACTTTTTTATGAAGAAAATGATAATCATCTAACTAATTATTATGATTTTTCCGGAAATCAAATTTGGGAAACTCCAATATCATTAGGAACAATTAACGATTATCGTCCTAAATATAAATTTATTAATGACAAGATATACGCACTCTGGCAGGATGTAGACATCTTTTTTCAAGCAATTGACGTAAATGGTGAACTACTCTATCAAGATGAAACATTGCTGTTCGAAAATGTCTATAATTATGATCGTGAAATGCTTATAAACGAAGAAAATATAATACTTCTTTTTCACGATACTGATTCTTCGGAAATACATTATTATAACCTTTATCTTGATGGAACAATTATCAATCAGGAAACTTACGATCTACCAATTTCAAATTATTCGCATATCAAAGTTATTGATGAACAAACAGATTTTATTCTCGGAGTAATTGATGCTCCAAATGACCAATATCAATATGTAATTTTTCCTATAACTGAAAGCTGTATTGATACAACTCCCATCTTGCTTGATGATGTATTGATTAATCACCGCTATAATATGCCAATAACTTATTTTATAAATGAAAATTTCATAATGTTTTCCAGTCCAATGAGCAATAATGATTTTACTGTAAATATCAACGATCAAGATGGGAATAATCCTGAACAAAAATTAATTCGGGAAACAAATAATGAATTCCGGTCTCCTAAAATATCCAAGCACAATGAAGATATAGTTTTAAACTGGATTGAGTACCGTTCCAGAGAAAAATTATTTGGAAATATCATAGATTCTGAAGGAAATTTTACCTATGATATGAATGGAATTGAGATTTATGATATCACTGATAAGTATAGATATGAGCAAGAAATTATTGGTGATAAATCTGTAGTTGTTTCTTCTCAATATGTCGAAAGTGATCAGCATAATGCTTATTATCAGGAATTTGATTTGGCAGGAAATCCAATTACCGACGAGATCTCTTTTCTTCAAAATGAACACATTGGTGATGTAGGTACTCTACCTTGTGATGTTGATTCTTATTACATTTATGCCACTTATATTACAGAGAACTGGTGGTCTGACGGCACATTGATTCAGAAAATAACTGATGGCAATTTTGAATGGGAAGATCCGATAGTTATTGAAAGTGAGATTTTAAATATAATCAACAATACAATTTTTTTTTCTTCTTATAATTATCCATATTCAGAATTATATTATGCAAATTTTGATGACTCTGGATATTTGGGAGATATAATTGAGTTAGAAAATTCAGTTTATCATTATTCTATGCAAGCATTCAAACATAATGAAAAGACAATTATTTCTTGGAGAGATTCTTCAGACAACACAAAAATTCACTATATAGACGATAATGATGATTTAATTTGGTCTTACCCATTAAGCATTGATTTAGTAGATGAGATTCTCGTGGAAGAGGATAAAATATCTACTGTTAAATTCACCGAGAATAACACTGCTCAATTTTGTGCCTATGATTATGAAAAAAATATTTTGGATGATTATCAATTTGAAATAGATTGGGATTCGGATATTGTGGGTTATTCTATAAAGAAAGTAGATAATATTTTTGTAATTATCGCTACTTTTCGTTATGGTTGGCAAAATAATGAGATTAAATATTCTGTGATTGATGAAACAGGTAGTATACTTCTATATTTTGGTGAAGACACTTTTTGTGATATTATATTTCCTAATCATATAGATCAGGTTTTACAGGATGATAAAATTTTATATGTACTTTTTTCAAATATTCATGAAACTTACAATTATCTGAATGAAAGAGACTATTTTATTCAGAAAATGGATTTTTCCGATTATACAGTCAGCGATAATAGTAATCTGAACAAACCTGTACTCACTACAATTGCCTATCCAAATCCTTTTAATCCTACTGTTAATATCAGCTATAATTTACCAAACGATTCCAAAATTTCTCTAGAGATTTTTAATATAAAAGGTCAAAAAATCAAAACAATTCTTGCTGAAAATCAAAAGGCTGGAAATCATCAAACAATCTGGAAAGGTAATGATGAAAACGAAAAAAGAGTAAGTTCAGGAATATATTTCTATAAACTTAAAACTGACAAGCAAGAGAATATCAAGAAAATTATTTTGATGAAGTAGAAAAAGCAGTGAATAACTAATAGCAAGAAGTGGTTCGCAGTGAAACGTGAACTGCTAATTGCGATATCCACCCGCAATTCTCGATTCACACTCACTTTGTTCGCTGCAAATCAAGTCTTGCCGTACTTTGACTTGTCCAAAAATAAACTGTAATACAATGAGGAGTTTATCATGTTAAAAAAAACAATTATCATCGCATTATTTGTCTTAATTGTAATCGCTTATGCTCAGAACATCTTCTGGGGAGACGGTTTAAATATTTTAAAAGGAAATTATCTTTTCTATTACGAGAGTGTAAAAACGAGTAATGACGAAGTAGTTGTTTGTTGGTCGGAAGCAGACAATATTAACCGCACTATCAAAATGCAAAAAATCCTGAACAATGATGAATTGGCTTGGGAAAATCCGCTTACAATTATTGATGAAAATTTACCAACACTTTGCCATGAAATTGTAGAATCATCCGATGGAAATATTTTTGTTCAAACCAAAAACTCTTTTGAGCCCGATATTAATCGCATATATAAAATTTCCAATCAAGGAGAAATGTTATGGAGCGAAGAAATTGATCCTGATAATAATTATTTAAATGGTACTATAGCAGATGATAATGGTGGTATTTATTTATTATATAGACATTATGAAGATGGTTTAAATACAATAGTTACCAATCATATTTATCATGACGGAATATCATTGCAGCATAACGAGATAACCTTGTATTCTGCTGAAGTTAGTTGTGGTTTGGATTATTATGATCTAAAAATAATGAATAATAACTTATATCTTTTTTTTGAATCTAATGATCTCTTTTATGTTCATCTTTATGATGAAAACGGAAATGAAATCTGGGATGAACCTATCCAAATTGGGGAAATTATCTACGGCAAACCTATAATAAAATATTTTCAGAATAAAATATACACCCTTTGGAAAAATAGTGCTATTTATTTACAAGCCTTTGATGAAAGTGGAATTTCACTTAATGCTGGTGAACCGATTCTTATCCACAATGATACCGGCTTTAGAAAAGATCTTATTTTAAAAGATGAGACTTTGAATATACTTATTTGTGATTATGGACAGACTTCCAATATTCATTATTACAATATCGCATCTAATGGAGAAATTATCAATTCAAGCGATTATTCTATACCACTTATTTCATATCCACCATCTGCTTTTATAGATGAAGATAGAGATTTCATAATTTCTAAGAATTCGGATGGAGGAAGTCAATATCATTATGTTGCTTATGAAATTTTAGAAAATAGCATTGATATGAATCCTGTGCAAATTGACGATATTACAGAAAATACGTATTTTAGGAATATATATTTCAATAATGAAAAATTCGTTCTTCTATCTAATCCGGCAAATTATGAAGATCTGTATTACAAAACAAGCTCAGCAACAGGTTTAGATATTGAAACCAGATTAATTAGAAAAGTCATCAACTATGTCAAAGATGCTGATCTTTACTTAGTTGATGATGCTTTAGCGTTTTTCTGGACTGGAAAAGGTGATAATCATAAATTATATCAGAATATTATTAGCTCGGATGGAGTTATTCAATATGACAATAACGGGTTTGAAATCGTTGATCTGGATGGAAAATACAACTGTAAACAACATATTTGTGGAGATAAATCTGTTGTTGTTACATCAGAATATGACGATGAGTATGAGATAAACACATCATTTTTTCAGGAATTTAATCTTGAGGGATTACCAATTACAGAAGAGATATTTTTCAATGAATCTGTAGATATTGCTGATATTGGCATAATCACCGGAGACAACAGTTTTTATTACATTTACAAAACCTATCCGAATGAAGAAAATTTTCAGGATATTACTTCCATCTATAAAATTCAAAATGGCAGTTTCTGCTGGGAAGAGCCAATTATTTTAGAAGGTTATTTGGGAGGTATTATAAATGATTTAATTATTTATTCATCTTCCATTTGGCCAGGAAATGATATCTATTGCACAACTTTTGATGAAAATGGCATTCTGGAAAATACTACAGAAATTTGCACTTCAACTTATTATCCACAGCTTTATATCTATGATCATTTTTCTAATACTGTTGTTGCGTGGAAAACTAATTATGATGCTGATATACAAATTTTAAATGAAAACGGAGAACCAATTTGGGAAAATCCTTTAGAATTAGAGGGATTTAATGAAATTATTGCTGAAGATAATAGAATTACCATTTTACATAATTCATTTAATAGTTCAATTGAATTCTCTGCTTATGATTTTGAGAAAAACCTTTTAGAAGAACATTGTTTTGAAATAGAATGTGACGAGATGATTACTGATTTTGCTATAGAAAAAATTAATGACTTATTTGTTATTGTAGCTGTAGTTAGATATAGTTCTAATGATAGAGAAATTCAATATTCAGTAATTGATGAACTTGGAAATACGCTATTGGATTTCGGTGAAGATACTTTTTGTAATGTAGAATTTCCCAGTGAGATTGATCAGATAATTAAAAAAGATCAAGTATTGTACATACTTTTTCACAATAAATTTTACGCCTATGATTGTGAAAGTGAAAAAAACTACTTTATTCAAAAAATGGATTTTACAGATTTTACAAATAGCGATAACAATAATTTAATCAAACCAGTACTCACTACAATTGCCTATCCAAATCCTTTCAATCCAACGATCAATATAAGCTATAATTTACCAAATGATTCCAAAGTTAGTCTTGAGATTTTCAATATCAAAGGTCAAAAAATCAAAACGATTCTCAGTGAAAACCAAAAATCTGGAAATCACCGAACTATTTGGCAAGGAAAAGATGAAAATGAAAAAAAAGTTAGTTCAGGAATATATTTCTATAAACTTAAAACTGACCAAAATGAGAAAATTAAAAAGATTATTTTGATGAAGTAAAGAAAAGCAGTGAATAATAAATGATTCTGTTGATTAATAAAAGAAGGCATATATAAGCATTAACCTCTTAATATATTATGCATTTAACTTTAATAAAAAGCTTGACAAATAATCTATATT
>JAIORE010000116.1 GCA_021108315.1 Candidatus Cloacimonadota bacterium | reverse complement strand
CGGAAATACCGAAATCAAATGCTCATGGCGAGATGACGTGGCACGCCGCCCGTTACAGGCAAGAGAAGATGTAAAAATACGGTTTTGATATTCCTTTTATTTGACATTAAATTAAACATTAAATATGTAGGTGATTAAGAAAAAAATAAAGAAAGCAAAAGGAATAAAATGGTAAAACTGGTCACAAACCAAGAAGAATTTCTTTCTGAGATTATTGATAGCATATTACCGAGTTCTAATAATTTGTACTTTCTGGTAGGTTATTTTTACTTCTCAGGTTTTGAGCAAATTTACAAAAATATTAGCGATAAACAAACCAAAATTCTCGTTGGAATGAATATTGAAAAAAATATTTCCAATAAAATTAAAGAATTTACTATTATTCAAGAAATTAACCAATCCAGATTAGAGATCAGAAAAACTTACTATAAATCATTTGTAGAAATTTTTAACGATACCGACTACTTTGATTCTGAAGAAAAACAAGAAGCCTTTAGATTATTCATAAATAAAATAAAAGATGGAACATTAGAAATAAGAAAAACTGAAAATCCCAATCACGCAAAATTATACTTATTTGAGCACAAAGAAGAATTAAACCAAAATGGCTTAAATTCTGGAACAATGATAACCGGTTCAAGTAATTTAACAAGAGCAGGATTAAAAGGACAACACGAGATTAATGTGATTTTGCGAGATGAATATGAGAAAGGAAAAATAATTTTTGATGAATTGTGGGAAACGGCAATAGATATTGTGAACGAAGGAAATTTAGATGAATTTATGGAGGAAGTTATCGAAAAAGTTTGGTTCGATAAACTCTATAAACCTTACTTATTTTACATCAGAATTTTAATTGAATATTTTGCTATTAAAGATTCTAGTGAAGTTGTTTTTCCAGATGAAATTACGGATGGTCAATTCTTCAATTTGAAATATCAAATTGATGCAATCAGAAAATCTTTGCAAATTATTGAACAACATAATGGTGTATTGATTTCTGATGTTGTTGAACTTGGGAAAAGTATAATTGCTTCAGCAGTTGCTTTTAATCTTCGTAAAAAGGTAATTATTATCGCACCACCAAATTTACATTTTCAATGGGATAAAGAATATAGAACTATTTTCAATTTTAATGCTGTAGTTTTTGGAACAGGTTCAATAGAAAAAGCAATTGATCATCTCCAAAATGTCTGGAATGATGAAGAGTTACTGATAATTGTTGATGAAGCTCACAAATTTCGTAATGAAAACACAGATGATTACATAAATCTGCATAAACTTTGTCAGGGAAACAAAGTTATGCTTCTTACCGCAACTCCATTCAATAATAGACCTCAAGATATTTTCTCAATGATAAAACTTTTTCAAATTCCATCAAAATCAACTATCCGCACGGTTGACAATCTTTCTTATCAGTTCCAACAAATGATCAAAGAATACAAAGCAATTAATAAAGAAAGGAAAAAGAAAAATGTTGATGAAGCAAAACTGAAAAGAAGAATTCGAAATCTAGCAAAACAAATACGTAATATTTTAGAGCCAATTCTAATTAGACGTTCAAGAATTGATCTTGATAAAATTACAGAATATAAAATTGATTTGAAAAAACAGGGATTTAAATATGTATTTGCCGAAGCATCCATCGAAAAAGAATATTATCTTGGTGATCTTGCTGAATTATACTTGAAAACACTAAATACAATTTATCCAAAAGAATCCAAGAAAGATAAAGAAAAGAAAACAGATAAAATTGAATTTATTGGAGCCAGATACAAACCTGTAAATTATTTGATTGATTTAGCAAAATTTAAGGAGAAACTGAAAATTGAACATCAGCACATTGATGCAGATGCAATTCGTGTTGCTCAATCTAATTTGGCTGATTTTATGAGAAGATTGCTTGTTTCTCGTTTTGAAAGCTCCGTAAACGCTTTTCGTTGTACTCTTAATTCAATGATTAAATCTATGGAATCAGTGAAAAAATATTATGATAGAGCTGGGAAAGTACCAGTTTTTAAAAAAGGTAATTTACCGGATATTGATACATTGGATTTAGGAGAAAATGCTCTGAATGATTTGGAAAACTATAACTTTAAAGAGGAACTGGAAAAACAATATGAAAAAGGGTTATTCTTTATTCCCAAAGATGATTTAAAAGAAAATTTTATCAATGACTTAAATCAGGATTTGGTTTTGCTTAAAAATATACGAACAGAGTGGTTTAAAAGCGGAATTCAATTTGATCCTAAACTGAAAAACTTTAAAATTGAAATTCAACAACAATTAAAATCTGATCCAAAAAGAAAAATTGTAATTTTTAGTGAATATACTGATACTGCAAAATATATTTATGATGAGATAAAAAAAGATAGTAAGATAAAAGCATTTTATTTTTCTTCCGGTGTTTCTTCTGCAAAAAATAAGAAAATTATTAGAGAGAATTTTGATGCATCAAATAAAATTCAAAAAGATGATTTTGACATAATAATTGCTACGGATGCACTTTCTGAAGGTGTAAACTTAAATCGTGCCGGAACAGTTTTTAATTATGACATTCCTTACAATCCAACCAGAGTTATTCAGCGTGTAGGTAGAATTAATCGTATTGCAAAAATGTTGTTCGATAAACTATATATTTATAATTATTTCCCTACAGATATTGGGGAAACCGAAATTCGAATAAAGCAAATATCCACTCTTAAAAAAGCGATGATTGATGCACTTTTGGGTGAAGATACAAAAGTTTTAACCAAAGATGAAAAATTGCGATCATATTTCTATCAAAAATATAACGAAGCCCTGAAATTACAGGAAATAGAATCGTGGGACACCAAATATCAAGATGATCTGTATTATCTAAAAAAATCTCAACCTGATCTAATTAAAAAAGCTCTATCAATTCCAAGACGTTCAAGAGTTCAACGAACAGAAAAGTAATCGCAAGCTGGAGTTATAATTTTTGGTAAGAAAGCAGAAGATTACACTTTCAGGTTAGGAATAAGTGAAACAGAATCAATTGCTCTTTCTGTGGAAGAAGCATTTGAACTATTTCCTAAGTCTTCTATGATATAATATCGGTTTATGGTTAACTTTAATGATTGTAATGGTTTATAATCCCAATTAGTGTATGGTTAAGTCACTTTTTAAAATACACAAAAAAAAATTGTAAAATTCATAAATTTATCTCCCAATAACATTACATAAAACGACTAAGCTGCTAATAAAATGTATGTCAAGAATTATTAGTTCACCCTACACTAAGAATTCTGTAACTTATTGAAAATTAACAAATTACAGTTCAATATTTTTTTTCATGGAAAACTCAGGTATTTGAAGCAGAAATTTCTGAAAAACCGCAAGCAGTTTCAAAGAAATTCGAAAAAATATATCAATTTACCAAAAAGAATATGTTTATCTCAAAAACACAGGTTTCTACTTCCGGGAAAAAGGTGAAGCAATAAATAAAATCGAACTTCTCATAGAACTAATTCCCGAACAGAGAGATTATCTTACCGATTTGTATTTTGTTGCAAAAGAACTGAATGGTTTACCTGATGGTGTTTATACAATGATTAGACAGATAGATTCTGAAAACTTAAAAAATGATATTGAGGATTTAATGAAACTAGTAACTCATTCTTATTTGGCAAAAATTATTAAGACAGCAAATAAAATTGATGAAGGAACAAAAACTTTGATTTTAGCTGAAGAATTAGTAGATTGATCATCAGGAATTTGTTCAACAGGGGAAACAGTGGAAACGAAAATAGCAATTTTTAAAGGAAAAAAAGTAAGAAAAACTATTCAAAATAATGAATGGTGGTTCGTAATTGAAGATATTGTTTTGGTACTTACAGATTCAAAAGATCCAAAGCAGTATATCCAGAGAATGAAGCAGAGAAATCCAGAGCTTAAAAAAGGGTGGGTACAAATTGTACATACCCTTGAAATAATCACAGCTGGTGGTAAGCAGAAAATGCTTTGTGCAAATACAGAAGGAATTTTCCGCATAATACAATCTATTCCATCACCCAAAGCAGAACCATTCAAACGCTGGCTTGCAAAAGTTGGATATGAACGAGTTCAAGAAATTGAAAATCCTGAATTAGCAACAAAACGAACTAAAGCGTTATATAAAGCAAAAGGTTATTCTGATGATTGGATAGAGAAACGATTGCGTGGAATTGCTATTCGAGAAAAATTAACAGATGAATGGGATAAAAGAGGAATCAAAGAACAACGTGATTATGCTATTTTGACAGCAGAAATTTCCAGAGCGACATTTGGCATAACTCCTTCAGAATATAAAGAAATAAAAAGCTTGGAAAGACAAAATTTACGTGATCATATGAACGATTTGGAATTGATATTTTCGATGTTGGGAGAAGCTTCAACCACAGAAATTACACGCAATAGAGATGCAAAAGGATTTCCAAATCTTAAAAAAGCTGCTAAGGATGGTGGAAATGTAGCTGGAATTGCTCGTAAAAAATTAGAAGAAGAAAGCGGTAAAAAAGTAGTTTCAGAACAGAATTATTTGAATGAACCGGAAGATAAAAAGCTATTGAACGATTAAAAAGGAATATTTTATGACATTTAATTTCAACGAACCATACAAGCGTGAAAACTGGATCAATTTTTTAAGACAACACTTTCTTTCGCAAGATTTTTCAATTGCTACAGAACAAATTGATACAGAATTTATTCCAAAATACATTAATAAAAAAGTACAATATCTTGGGAATTCAGAGACATTGAGATTAAAAGTTTATGAAATGTATCATAATTCGGAAAATGACCCAAGAATAGGACTTTCACGAGATGCTTTCAAATTTATCGAACATCAAAAAATAAAGAATGCAATTATTCTATTTGTTTCAGAAAATTCAGAAAACTACAGATTCTCTTTGATAACTCGTGAACTAAAATTGGATGGAAAGAAGGTAACAAAAGAATTTACTAATCCCAAGAGATACTCTTATTTTATGGGATCCGATATAAAAAAACATACAATCGAAGAATTTTTGGTCAAAAAAGGAAGAGTAAAGAATGAGGAAGATCTGAAATCAAGATTTTCCATTGAAATTGTGAACAAAGAGTTTTATAATCAAATTGCTGAACTTTTTACAGAACTTGTAGGAGGCACGAGAAAGGTAAAAAGGAAAACTAAAGAATTTAAACCGCTTCTTATGCTTCCCGATACAAACGATCATACTTTAATGCAAGAATTTACGGTTAGATTGATTGGTAGAATAGTTTTCTGCTGGTTTCTCAAAAAAAAGAAATCCAATAACGGAATACCACTAATTTCTGAAGAAATCTTGTCAGTAAAGGCAATTTCAAATAATTATTATCATAATATTTTAGAACCACTTTTCTTTGAAGTGATGAACACGCCAATTAATAAAAGAAAAGAATCAATCACCAATAATAAACTTTTTAGCAAAATTCCCTTTTTAAATGGTGGTTTGTTTGATCCTGAATTGCATAAAGACTATTACAAATATTCTCCGATGGAAAAAGAATATAAACTTGCTTTTAATTTGTTTATTCCTGATGAATGGTTTATTACATTCTTTTCTGTTTTGGAACTTTACAATTTTACGATTGATGAAAACACCTCTATTGATATTGATCTTTCTGTAGATCCGGAAATGCTTGGTAGAATTTTTGAAAATCTGCTCGCAGAAATTAATCCTGAAACTGAGAAAACAGCTCGAAAAGCAACCGAAAGTTATTATACACCAAGACCAATTGTGGAATATATGGTTAATGAATCTTTAATTCAATATTTGCTTACGAATGCTATAAATAACAAAAAGAATTTAGAAACTTTTGAAACTAAAATTCGCAATCTTTTGGATTATACAATTGAAGAAAATGAACTAACTAAAGTTGAAAGTTCGAGTGTGATTGAAGCTTTGAATAGAATAAAAATACTTGATCCAGCTTGTGGTTCAGGTGCTTTTCCGATGGGAATTTTGCAGAAAATGTTACTAATCCGTCAAAAAGTTGATTCTGAGTCCATTGAATGGGTGATGAAGCAATTGGAATTGATCCCCGATATAATGGTTCGAAAAGTTTTTGAAGAAAAATTGATGGATGAAAATTGGGATTACAAATATAAAATGTCGGCAATTTTGCATTCCATTTATGGTATTGATATTCAACCAATTGCAGTAGAGCTTTCCAAACTTCGCTTTTTCCTTACTCTAATGGTTGATGAAGCGATAAATGATGAAAAGCCGAATCGTGTGATAAATCCACTTCCTAATCTCTCTTTTAAATTTTTAGCTGCAAATACTCTTATTGGTTTACCAGAAGCAAAAAAAGAGGAACAATTAACTATTTTAGATTTTGATAGTTTACTTGACCCAATGACAATACCGTTCGGCACAGTATTTGCGATAATTTTGGAAATATTCTCGTAAGCTGG
>JAIORE010000360.1 GCA_021108315.1 Candidatus Cloacimonadota bacterium | reverse complement strand
TTTAAATCTATATTTATAATAAAATAGTATTAAAATGAAAATTTACAAGTATCAATTCATCTGCGAACATCTATAGGTATCCATAAAGCAACACTTTACAGAATGAAAAAAAAGAAATAAAGAAATAATAAAAATTTCGCAAAATGCAAAAATATCCTTTCGCATTTTGCGAATATTCGCATATTGTGAAAAAAATATAAGAAAAAAAATAAATATCGTTGAAAATTAGAATCATATAATTCTTTTGATAAAAGCCACTTAGAGCCAGTTCCTGAGTGGTTTTTTCTTTTCTATCCACAATGGCATTGATATTGCAGTTATATAAATCAGTTCCTTTTAGATGCATATAAGTGGGGAAAGTGAAAATATCTAAAAAAGTGTTCAACAATGTTGTACATCGTTAAAAAACTACCAACTACATTCCATAAAAAAGGAGAATATCATGAAGTACAAAAATAACTCATCATCAAACCAAAATTCCTTTCAAGTTTCAAATATAATTCCTTACTGCGAAATAGAATCATTGAGTGCCATATCATATAATGGAAAATGGAAAAAGGAAAATGGAGAAATGGAGAAATGGAAAACCTTGAAACGGCTTCTACCAGCGGATTTCTTACAAATTAGCCTTTTCAATGGTTGAAAAGAAGGGAAAAAAACCTCACCCCAACCCTCTCCTGCAAGGAGAGGGAGTTTTCTTTGTTCCCCTTCTCTTTGAGGAGAGGGGGTTAGGGGATGAGGTCAAAAAAATCGTCTGAACTATGATTTTCACGATTAATTGATTATAAGGATTTCAAAAAAACATCAACCAGCAACTATCAGGCACCAACCAAATATTCAATACAAATTTTAAATAAAAATGGAGAACCCAAAAATGAACAATTTCGATAATTCCGCCAGCACTTGGCAAAAAGTGAGAAAAAAGCCGGATTATATTCATATGAGCCAAGAAGGGATTCTTGCTCTCAGTAAAGAAGAAAGAGCCGCCAACGGTATTATGCCCATTATCAATAGAGATGTTATCAACAAAGTTGCAGAATGGATTTTAGATTTCACCAATGGAGATGTAAACAAAGCAGCAAAAATTCTGGGAATAAAAGAAACCAAACTCAAGGAAATGATTAAAATCAGTGAATAATCCCAAAAACATTTGGGATGTATAGTTAATAATGAAAGACAAAAAAACCTCATTCCAACCCTCTCCTGCAAGGAGAGGGAGTTTTCTTCGTTCCCCTTCTCTTTGAGGAGAAGGGGTTAGGGGATGAGGTCAAAAAAATATCCGAACTATGATTCACATGATTAAGAGATTAACAAGATGTTAAAGAAAAGCAGGAAGAAGTAAGGAAAAAGGGAAAACGGAGAAATGGAAACCTTGAAAATGGCTTCTACCAGCGGAATTTCTTACAAATTAGCCTTTTCAATGGTTGAAGAGGGAAGGGAAAACGGAAAAGGGAGAAATGGAAAATGAACCAGTCACGAACCACCAACTCTTCATTATCCATTATTCATTATTCACTATTCATTATAAAAGAAGGGGGTGAAAAAACAAAAACCAAGTATTAACCAAGAAACCGTTACTATCGCAATTCTAAATTTAAAACCGAAAAATAATGTCTGAACCACAGATTTTCACAGATTAGTAGATTTCGCTGATTTTAAAATCCGTGAAATAAGTGTAATCCGTATAATCTGCGGTGCAGACTAAAAAGAAAATCCGACAATAAAGCCGGAACAAGCCCTACTGAGATAGATAAAATATCTCACAGGACAAGGAGTAAAAATGTTACACAAAAAGCTTAGTTTTATTTTGATAGCTCTAATGCTATTTGCCTGTGTTTTATCTTTGAATGCGACGACAATACAAAATCCAAGTTTTGAATCCACTGGTAGCTGGACATTTGAGACTAATAAAAGTTATGACTATTCTGGCAGTAGGGTCAGTTATTGGAAAACAGATGGTTCCTATTCTTATATGATATTAATGGACGACAATAGACGCTGGCAAGGTGATTATGCAAGAATTAAACAAACAATAAACATTGATTCAGATTTCACTTTAAAATTTGATCTTTTGAAAGCTCGGTTTGATGATGGTGCACATGAGCATTTTGATAATTTTGGGGACAATGAAAGATTTAGAGTAAAAATTGATTCAGATATATTGTACGAAAAAGACTTAGATTTTTCCGGACAAACACTTCTAAATCAAACAGTTCAAATAACAGGATATACCGGTTCTCACACATTATCTTTTGAATACTACTTTGGCGACATTTACGGAGGATGGATAGATTGGCTGCATGAACAATGTCTTCATATTGATAATATAAGGATAGAAGGTGAAACTATTGAAAAACCCTATTCCGATTATAACGAAAATGATACAGATTCCAATGAATTCCTGACTACATATCCTAAACAAAAGAGTCTTATTTCGATAAGTCTGAGTTCGCAGATTGGTGGTGCATTAAATCTATATATAGACCTTGATGATCTACTTGGAAAGACTTATGATGGCAGAACATTCGGTAATCAAACAGAAGAATGGATAACTGTATGGACAAGTTTATCGGCTACAGCAGGTTTATCAACTTTTCCTTGTATAAGTCTTGTATCGTCGGTTTCTGATCCGGAAATTGATAAAAATTATGGACATTCATTCAGTGCTTCACTTTTTGCTATGGGTTTTTCTTATGATGGAGGTTCTTCTGCTTCGGTTTCCATAGGTTCTACTCTGGCAAGTGTGAGTTATGACTTTGGAACACTTGTTTCATACGATATGAAAAGATCGAATTTTTTTGAATGTTTAGCCAGTCATTCTAATATAACGACTGGATCAGTATATTATGTCAATCTTGCTTCTACAGTGCTGGAAATGATCGAAAATGGAGGAGCAGCTCCAAAGACATTTTCTCCTACTGGTTTCTTTAGAGATATCACGGTTGGCAATCTCGGAGATGCAAATGACGATCATATAACCGATAGGGATGATGTTATCGAAATATTATCATTGATAGATAATGGTGGTTATCATATAAATGCAGATGCAGATTGTGATGGAGATATAGATTTGCAAGATTTGGCTGGTGGTTCAGGTTGTTCCGGTCATTGTCCATTTTACCTGTTTGGTGATGCAAATATGGATTGTGTGCTCGAAAGTGGTGATGTAGATTATATTAATCAGATTATTCAAGGAAATTTCTCTCCAACTTGGGCAGCCGATGCTTGGGTAGATAGAGAAGTAGATGAAGATGACGAAGAACAAACTTTAAATTTATTACGTGGTAATGGTTATTATAATCAAATTACGACTTATATCAGGGCTGCAAATGATCTTCCGACTTTTCAAAAAGAAAACAATAACTGGAATTTCTATATGGATTATCCTAGCTATTCTTCGAATGGTTATAGGGATTTAGCTCCTTTAAATCAGGGAATAACATGCCAGGATGATGCTACTGGTACCGGTTATATCTTGTATAGCGAGGAAAGAGTTCATGACCGGTTTTATGTTTATCCGCCCTTTGCTGCTAACAGTGATCATCTTATTGCTGTAAAGCATTTTTCTTCAGGCTGGGAATATGATGATAATAATGAATATCGTACTTTCTTTCCTGTTGATACGGATGTCCTGATAGCTGAAGTAGATTTTGATAATGATACAGTCACCGATTTAGAAGGATTAGATGGTCCGATATTTGGTATCGAAAGCGGATATTTTAGAGGTGATCTGAGTTTCTATCCGAACAGGTTTGGTGGAATACTTGGAATGGAAGGAGAATTCGATGTTACAGGCAGTTATATAATTCTTAATGATTCTTTTGACCCATATATTTATGATGTAGATCCAAATAATGGTATTATTGATTATAATGAAGTATTGTCAGCAATACAGGATTATTTTAATAACATAATTACCTTTGATCAAGTAATGCTGGTTGTTATAAAATATTTTAATTCTGATAATAAAAGTTCAAAGTCATCTTTATTAAGTATAATTTCCTTATATGATCAAAATGGAAACGGAATTATTGAGGAAAATGAAATAAGAGCAGCAGCAGAAGATTGCCTTGCTAAAAAGCTAAGTTTAGATGATTTTATAGCTTTTTGTATGTACTATACCGAGCAATCCGAACCGGAACAAATTCCCGAACTTCCTCAGGTTTATTCACTATCACCAAATTATCCAAATTCATTCAACCCTGAAACCACCATAAACTATGCTCTTCCCAAAGGCGGAAATGTAATCCTAAAGGTTTACAATCTGAAAGGACAGTTCGTAAAAACATTGGTAAATGAAAACAAAGAAACAGGTAATCATAGCGTAGTCTGGAACGGAAAAGACAATAATGATTGTAAAGTATCTTCAGGCGTATATTTCTACCGTATAAATGCCGGTGAATTTACAGATATGAAGAAAATGTTGCTCATTAAATAGAATCATAATCTGAAGAAAACCATTATAACGCTCCGGTAATTCGGAGCGTTTTTTTTATGCCAAAGATAAAAAAAAGAAATAATTTGACAAATTAATATGGTCTAATCATTTTTGACTAAAATAGATTAAAGGATTTTTAAATGATTGAGAACATATTTGTTGTAAATAAGCTTACTCAGGTGAAAGCAATCAATTCCGAATTGAAACTTCGGATCATAAATGAACTTATTTCAAATCCTGCCACCGGACAACAATTGTCTAAGATTTTTGGACTAAGTAAACAAAAATTACACTATAATTTAAAAACACTTCTTAATGCTAATCTTATCAATATTACAAATATTGGAAATAATAAGGAAGTATATTATAGAGCAAAAGCAATGAATTACATTTTAGATTTTTCCCTCAATAATAATGGAGAGAAAAGCGAAAACAATCGAACTCTGATAAACCGGATACTGGAATCTCACAATATTAATCTTGCTAATATTGCTGCTAATTTGCTGGTAAATGCTTTAAAGATGAAGGCAAAAGAGAGACTTCTAATTGTAAGCGGTGAATACAATTTACCTTTAGTAAAAGAAATTATTCTCGAAGCTTCCAAAAGACAGATCGAAACAACTTTGTTGCTAAGAGATAAAAAACTATTGGAAGCAAAACACAATCAGTTTTCACTATCTACTTATAGTTGGGATTATGAAAAATTCAACAGAGCTTTAAAGATGGCTGATGCATATCTTTATCTCAATGGTGAATCCAGATTTATTCCATTAGACAATTCTGAAAAGAAAAAAATTCAACAGAAAGCTTTTGCAAAAAGTAGAGAAATTATCCAAAAAAACAACATCCGTATCGCTATGATGGAAGGCTTGATAAATGATAAACTTTCAGAAGAAAATATTCTTTCCGAAATAAATTTCTGGAAATCACTTGATATTGATTATAATAAACTTGCAATGAAAACCAGAAATGAATCAAAAAAATATCTTGGTACAAAAACAATCAGTATTCAAAATGATGAAGGATGTGATTTTGTATTTGATATCCACAAAGTTATTTGTGATTATGGATCCTTCACCGAATTTCCTAATAGGTGTCCCTTTCTTCTTATTCCGGGAGGTGAAGTTTTACTTATTCCCCAAGAAAAAAGCTTTAACGGTACTATCACCGCAAAAACCGGATATCTTTATGGTAAAATCATTCAAAATCCTGTTCTCAAAATAATTGATAATGAAATCGTAAATTATCGAGCTGAAACAAATGCAGAACTGATATCAAAAGCAATTTCCGAAGGCGGTTCAGATGGTCATAAAATTTCAATGATAAGTATCGGAACAAATTTTAATATTGATGCCGTTAATATTGACCCGCTTTATAAAAGCAAATCAAAGGGAATTATTTCTATAAGATGGGGTGAAAATGTATCAATTGGCGGTTCAATAAAAGGTGCTGTCGAATGGAAAATTCAATTGGAAAATCCAAAAATTAAAATAAAATAAATAAAGTACTTGTTCCCAAGTTTTTCTTGGGAACGCTGAAGAGTGCATTACGAAGACAAACTTCGTAACGAAATTTGTTTAAAACGAAACTCACCCTACAGTTCCTCTCTTTAGATAAAGAAGGATTAGGAGAGTTTGAAATAATAAAATATGGAGGATAGTATGAAAAATACTAAAAACGCTTTATTAGTGATTTTTCTTCTTTCAACGACACTAATCTTTGCCCAATGGACAATTGATGAGGGATTTGAAAGTGGAACAATTCCCGCAGGTTGGACAACCTATAATGTAGATGGAGATTCTTTTGAATGGGTTGCTTATCAAAATTCTGATGATGCTCATTCAGGAGATTGGATGGCAATGACAAAATGTAACGAAAGTGGTGGAAATGATTGGCTTATTACACCACAAGTAACAATTCAAGACGGTGATTCATTTAGCTTCTTTGCAAAATCATGGTTTAGTACCGAAGATATGAATGTTTTTCTTTCGACAACCGGTAATGCTATCAATGATTTTGATGTAACTTT
>JAIORE010000276.1 GCA_021108315.1 Candidatus Cloacimonadota bacterium | reverse complement strand
TTGGCTACAATAAATTTGTATCAAAATATGTCCAATGTCATCTTGGCACAGAGGGCTAATTCGCAAGAATTAATGTGAGAGTTCAAAAAAAATACAGAAAATCTAAATTCTTTAACTCATGCTTTTATCATAAATTAGAGAAGTCTAAAAAGAAAAAATCAAAAAGCCAAAACCAAAAGTCAAAAGAAAAGATAAACTAATTCTAAAATTGCGTAATCAAACTAAAAATTAATGGCGGAACTATCCAGAATTAACGTTTTAATAGCAAAATTAATCCAAAAGTCTCAAAACGTTTTCAAAAATTAAACTTTTTGTATCGCTGTATAAAATAAAATTAAAATGTGGAGAGCGCAATTTGAACAATTTCAAGAAAACAGAAAGCAGAAAAACGAGAAAGTAGTTCCAATTAAATTTTTGTTAAGTTCTTAATCGATTAATGGATATAGGTTTCAGTTTTCAAAAAAAAGAAAATAATTTAACCGAATGATGAAGAGTTTTCTGTTTTTTTCAATTTCGTAGTTTGACGTAATATTTGATCAGAAATCAAGTTTACAGGTTGGTATTCAAAAGAAAATTCTCAGTTTTTTAACAAGAAACCTTTTCGCATTTTACCTGAAAGTTTTCTCTTAATGCAATTACGAATTTTACTTGCCAAATATTATCTTAGTTTCTTTTTTCGGTTGATTGAATTATTCAGCTGTACTGAGTTAGTTAATCTCGATGTTGCATTAATCACATAGCAGGTCATAATCGCATCTTGCTGAATAATTAAATCCACATAACATATCGCTCCACAAGCAAGCAGGAAGAGGAGCAAGAAGAGTTGTGGTAGCGACCAAGCATTATGCCTAATCTATAAATAGAATACTAATTTACTTGACCTAAAATATATTGTTCATTTTTTAGAAAATAAAATAAATGGATTTCGATTAAAGAAAAAGTCATACAATATGCAAATGAAAAAATATTTTTCTAAGGAGTTATACTGATGATATTTTTGAATAAACTGAGGTTGTTTGTAAAATGAGAAATAATCAAAATGGTGTTTATAAGTACTTGGACAAAAGTTTTTAGGTATTTTTTTCCTTAGTCAACAAGAAATAGCTTTCAGAAAATATTTGGTAAACCGTTGAAACGGTTAAATAAACAGCTTTATCTCATTAACCACAAACTTAAGTTTGTGGTTAATGCAAGGTTATATATTATTAACCGTTTCAACGGTTTCAAAATTTCTGAAAAAAAATACCGGAAAATATATGGGCAAGTACTTACACCCAAATCTTCTGTGTTAATACAATAAATATACATACATACATACATACAAGTTAACGCAAATAATAAAAGGACACGAATACTTTGAAATGGAACGTTCTATAAAAAAAAAGAAATTAAATATTGCATTAAAAGCTCTATCTGCTGCAATTCCATTTATTGGAGGTAGTATTAATTCTGTATTTTCAGATATTGTTGCTCAAAGAAAAGAGGAACGTTTTATAGAATTAGTAACATCGTTGGAATCGGAAATAAATAAAATTAAAATCATCAATAAAGCATTTATCACACACGAAGATTTTCTAGATTTATTTGAAAATATTTCAAAGCATGTAGTTAATGAAAGAGATGCAACAAAAAGAATTATGTATAAGAACATTATTCTTAGTAGTGTAAAGGATTCGAAAGCTAATTTCGATAAAACAGAAAAATATATCAGGCTGTTAGAAAACATAATAACAAATGACATCATAATTTTAAAAATTTTCTTAAACCCAATGAATTTCAACAAAGAAATTGGAAATCCTATTATCAATAAAAATGAGGGTAATAGTAATTTTACATATTTGGAAAATGTAACAGTATTAGAATTGCTTAAAAAACTCCTCCCTGACATCACATCAGAAGACATTTTAGATTCATTAGATTTTCTCGAAAGAAACAGATTAATAGTAACACATAATGGAAAAGATTCACTTAAAACTAATGGAAATCCAATTCATTTGCTTGATAATAAAACAACCATAAAAGGAACAAATTTTATTAAATATATTATTAATGAAAATTACTAGCGATATTACAATGAAAATTTAATATCGGTTTCGGTGGTACGAAAATCCGATATAAAACTTACACCTAACATTACCTGTAGTACTGTAGAGCAGCTAACTAATAAGGAGAAGTTAAAATGATAGTAAATACGTTTGAAATAAAAGCAAATGAATTTAAATATCCTTCAAAAGAAGAGAGATGTATTGCTAAAGTAGATTTTCCAAACTTTTCAAATTTTGGATTTGAATATAAGTCTGAATTTGTTTCGATATTAAAAGAAGGAAAAACATTGTTCGAAACTAATAGATCAAACAATCTTTATTGGTGGGATATTTGTTTGCAAAATAAAATTGGAAAATTAAACAATGCCTATATAAATGCTATTACAAATTACAATCGAAGTATTCCTGAAAATACAGCAGAATTTGAAAAAAATAATTATTTAAATAAAATTCAATTCGATTTTTACACTGAAACATTATATTATTTTCTTTTTTCAGTTAGAGACATCATACTTCAAATTATTAATGTTTATTACAAATTGAAGATGAATGAATATGATGTATGCTTAAGGAAATTAAAGAAAAAAAAGCTTAATGGCAACATAATTTCTTTATTGGTAACATTAGTTAATGACTTAGATTCTGCAACTAAAATTAGAAATGCTTTTACACATAGATTTCCAATAAATCAAGCAGATTATAGAACTATTTTTACAAAAAGAGATGAAAAAGAAATACTAGCAGCTGGGACAGGGAAAAAATTAACTCCCAAGGAGATAATGAGTAACATCAATAAATCGTTGCCTGTTTTGAGCAAGTTTTTGGAACAATTAAAAAAAGAAATGAATATAAAGCATAGCAGGTAACAAAAGCTCATAAGGCAAGGCGGTGGGAATAGCATGTCAAGAATATATGGCTGTAAAACATAATTTTAGTTTGAAAGTAAATTTGCCAATTATTTCCACACTTAATAGCCAAACATATAAAGGTCATTTTATAAAATAAGGATATTATTGATGAAAGCAGAAAATGAGTTACCATTTATAGATAAAATTAAGATTTTTTCAGCAGAATTAAGAAGACTTAATCAGAAACGTAAAGAAATTAAAAAAGAACAAGGAAAATCTAAACCACTAAATTTAAAGAAAAATGAAAAATTAGAAGTCTATAATAAAACAAAAGGAACATGTCATATTTGTGGAAGTGATCTTATACCTGAGAAATTTAGTATTACAAGTTCACTAATAGAAAGTTGCTCTACAAACAATAACCTTCCAGCCTGTAAGAGTTGTAAAAGATTATTTGATAATTATCTCCCCGATGAGATCAAATGGATTCTGAAAATTGGACTTTGGGCTAAAACACAAATTGAATTTGAAACTGATTTAGGAAAAATTATTGCTTCTGAAATTATTGAACAAGAAAAATATAGAGAAAGTAAAAGAAAAAGCCCAAGAAACCCAATTGATATAGATATTTCAAACTATCCTGTAAAAAACAATCAAATTATCGGTTCGAAAAAAGTTGAATACAAAAGAATAAAAGAAGTTCTATATTGGTCTTATGCTAATTTGAGTATGGCGTATAAAGCGGTAAATGATAAATCTGATAGATATGGTAGATTACATTATATTATTAGAAAAAAACTCTTTAATGGATTAATGTCTGGGAACATGAATGTACGTTCAATGTTTCATGATGAAAAATCAAAACTTAATTCTGATAAGTGTTGTGTATATTGTGGTAAAACAAGGATGTTGCAAATTGACCATATAATTCCTCAGAACAAAGGAGGTAAAGACTCTGGTGAAAATTTAGTTTGGGCTTGTAGAAAATGTAATGCCTCAAAAAATGATATAGATTTAATGGAATGGTATCACAGGAAAAATGAATTTCCACCCATTCAAGTATTGAGAAATTACATGAAATTAGTAATTCAATACTGCATTGAAAATGAATTAATGGAAAAAGATTTAGATACATCTGGTGAAATTAATCTTCCATTTTCAATTGAGTATATTCCGTTGGATTTCCCACAACCAAATAGATTGATAAAACGATTTGAAATAAATAGAAACACTCTGTAAAAATGTATATAATAAAGAACGAGATAGTTACAATATCAAGAATTTTTGGCTGTTTTAACCTCTTTGTATCTTTAAAGAAAATTGTTCCGAACTCACCTACTTTTTATATACTTAGCGTTATCTGTAATTTTGAAGGATGAAAAATATGACAATAAAGGAAGCAGTATTAAAAAGTTTAGAAGATATTAACGAACTAACCAATTATAATGAAATTTACGAACATATTGTAAAAAATAATTATTATGACTTTGGAAAGAGTAAAACACCTGCATTAACAATTTCCGGACAATTAACATCATTCATTCAAAAAGGAGACAAAAGAGTAAAACGGATAAAAAATTCAAATAGTTCCTACTCATACTATTTAACAAGAAATGAAAACAATATAAACTTTGATGAAAATATTTTACAAAGCAAAATAAAAACAATATCAAAGAAAATAACTTATAGAGAAAGAGATTTACATAAGTTATTAAGTAGTTATTTGAAAAATACTGGAATATATTCTAAAACAATTTTTCACGAACAATCAAAAAACAGTAAGGACAATTATCAAAAATGGATACATCCCGATATGGTAGGTATTAAATTTCTCAATTTACAAACTAAAGTAAGTCAGACTTTTTTGAAAATTGTAAACAGGGCGGACACTTTCAAATTGATTTCTTATGAATTAAAAAAAGAAATTAACACTGACTACGAATTAAAAAAGTCGTTTTTTCAAGCAGTTTCAAATTCAAGTTGGGCAAATTATGGATATTTAGTAGCATTTGAAATAAGTGATAGTTTATTTGAAGAAATGGAACGCTTAAATCAATCGTTCGGAATTGGTATAATTAAACTAAATCCAAATCCTTATGAAAGTAATATTTTATTCCAATCTAAATATAAAGAACTTGACTTTAAGACTATGGATAAATTATGCAAAATCAATCAATTTTTTGAGAAATTTATTGAACAAACAGAGAAACTATTAACTGCAGATGAGAGATATATACATTCTACTGAAAAAGAACTGAATGAATTTTGCGACAAATATTTTACAAACGACTCTGAAATTGAAAAGTATTGTAATGAAAAACATATACCAATAGAAAAAAATACAGATAACAATGAATATGGTTAATGTCGTTTAATACTGAATATCAACTACATAGCGTTCTATTTTAACTTTTACTCATAAAAGTAAAGGTAATTTTAAGTAAAGAAATGAAAGATGAATAGGCATAACAAAAGTACCCACATTCAGATTGAGAGAAAAGCAGGGAGAACGTGGTGTACTCGAACATTAGCAACAACAACTCCATAAAGATAAACACAATCCGAGGGCTTATCCTTGTTTTCATTAAAAGATTTATCATTTCGTTTAAGCAAACTTGACACAAACAACTTAACGTTAATTAAATGTTATATCGAAAAGATAGGAGGATGTTATGAGACAAATCACGTTAGTTATCTTATTGTTTATCAGTGTTAGTGTTTTTGCAGTGGACAATTTTGCTGGAAACTGCTTGGAATTTGACGGAGTGGATGATTATGTATCAATTGCAGATGACAGCAGCTTAGATCTAAACACATTCACCGTTTCACTATGGATAAAACCTAATGGTACAGGTGGGCAATACATAATCAACAAAGGAGAGAACGCAGTTGTCGGGGTGGGTTATAGAATATATTTGGATAACACGACCTTATGGGCAGATACGTTTGTACCTGCAAGAGTTTATTCTTCCGGAACCGTGACGATTGGCGTTTGGCAGCACATCGCATTCACTTATAATGGAGCGATTCAAAAGCTATATGTGGATGGTAATCTGGTAGATTCCGATATTCAAAGCGGTACTTTAGATACTAATGATGACCCGCTTATGTTCGGTTGCCGTTTATTTAATGCTAATGGAAGCGAATTTTATGAGGGTGAGATGGATGAAGTTAGATTCTGGAATGTGGCTCGTACTCAAACAGAAATAAACGATAATATGAACCTTACCTTAAGTGGCTCGGAAACGGGTTTAGTCAGCTATTGGCAACTCAATGAATCTACCGGAACTACTGCTTCTGATGCGGTAGGAATAAATGACGGTACGCTTTTCAATATGACAGATGACGATTGGGTAACTTCTACTGCTCCGGTAGGTTTTCCTACTCTAACCACGACTATTGCCAGCTCAATTACTCAAAATAGTGCAGAATCCGGTGGTAATGCTATTTGGGAAGGTGAATCCGCTGTAACAGCACGGGGAGTTTGCTGGAGCACTTCTGCAAATCCAACAACAGCAGATGATAATACTACAAACGGCAGCGGAACCGGTGTATTCTCATCAAATATTACAGGACTCGATGCCGGAACAACCTATTATTATAGAGCTTATGCAACAAACTCTGTGGGAATATGCTATGGAGAAGAATATTCCTTTATCACTACTCCTTTGTTTTCCGGCTCAGGAACAG
>JAIORE010000319.1 GCA_021108315.1 Candidatus Cloacimonadota bacterium | reverse complement strand
TAGTGGCACGCCGAACGTTAGCCAACATGGAGTGGAGCGACATGTTGGCTAATGGTTGGTCGCTACCACGACTCTTCTTGCTTCTCTTCCTGCTTGCTTGTGGAGCGACTTGTTATGCTCAATTTCATTATTTAAGGGATGATTTTTTCTTAATTTTTTTAAGAGCCGCCCAAACTTCCATTTTTATTCGTCCCTTTTCATTAATTAGCAATTTATTTAAAGGTTCAATTGCAAGTTTATCACCACTGTTTCCTAAAGCCCAAACAGCCACTATCCTAACTTTATAATCTTCATCCTTTAACAAACTTATTAAAAGTTCTATTGCATTAATATTAATAATATTAGTTATTTCTTCACCAAACTCACCAAGTCTTTCAAATACTTCTTGTCGTATTATTGGATTAGTATTTTTAAGGGAGTTAATCAGTCCTTCATCCAGTTTCCAATTTATTTGTTGATTATTGTTTTCTTCGGGTTGATTATCTTATTTCTCATTAATAGAGCCACCCCCATTCCAAATAACAATATATTTATCTGAATTACACTTCCCGTTTATACCATTAAACTTCCCGCATATACCATTAACCAATCTGCGGAATTCTTCATCACCACCAGAAAAATTTGAAACATTCTGGAATGATGTAACAGATACAAATGTCCTTCCTGTAATAGATCCCAAACAATTATCACATAAGGCTTCAATATGGTTATAAAATATTTGTAACAAAGCCCTTGTATTGTTGACATATTTTTTTTGGAGAACTTTGAATAATTTATTATGTAATTTATTAAAATCTTTTATTCTATAATGAACAGAAAATAAACCATCAGGCTGACTGCATATGTTTTCTATCCATTCCTGTTCTGAATATTTTTGTAAATTATCAATGCTCATTTTCTTTAAAGATTGTTTAGAATGTCTACAAAAACTATCATTAAACCATTTGTTTGCAAAATCAATACTATTCAAATTAATTTCATTAACCTTCGCACTACAGGTCACTTCTCTAACACCAGGATTAAGACCACTGAAATTAACCACTGTGAACATTCCTTTAGGGCAATCTGCCTTTACATATTTAATTAATTGTAATGGAACATCAACGGTATTACAAAGGGCATCAACCAGAGATTCTCGTTCCGTTGCATAAATACCAACTTTGAGTTGACTTCCAATAATAATAGGAGATTTATAGAGGACACCCTCTGAAGTTGTTTCAAATTGGGGATCTTGATTTGTCAGCATTTCTGCTGAATAATATACGTCTTTATTCCTAAACAGCAAGTAGAGTAAACCTCTCCATTTTTTCTCTTCAACTTCAACTAAAATAATTACGGGATCTCGTTTAGGCTGATTTACCATATTGAATACTTGTGGTAGACAGTAACTTAACTTTTTGAATAATTCAACTCCATTGTATTTGTATACATTAATCCTATAATCCCAAGGTATTATCGACATTAAATTCTGAGGGATATTTGCTTGCGCTTCATCATTATAAAACTTTGAAATTGATGATTCCCTTTTTCTAAATAATCTTTTTAATAAGGACATTTAAATTCTCCTTTTAAGTTTGCTATTCACCTGGGGCAGGGACTGAACCAACCATAACGTAAAAACCACCAGATTTGTCATATTTGTTTGGAACTACTCTATAATTACCATTCATTGCTTCTAATTGGATTTCTTCAGACGCTTCTAGCATCATCAACCAAGTAGTTATAGTAATTTTCTTTTTTGCATCTTCTTTATATCGAACCCATAATCCACAAATTTTGTTGTTTTGATCTTTAATTGGAAAGAAAAGAACATCTATTTTATCATTGTTATTTTTTTTGTTTTTTTTTACATTAAACAATTTGTCCCAGAAACTCATAATTTTTTCTCCATAATTGAGCATAATGTCCGGCAGCTGCCACGCTCTTTCACTTTCTCTTCTTGCTTGGCTGTGGAGCTGTTTGTTATACTCTGTATTTCGATTATTTTTTCTTATTCTTTAAGGTTAAATCTAAACAAATAACCTTAATGTTATTTATATATTTAATAGGTATATTTTTATCTATTTTATCTAGCATTTTCTGTTTATCCTTTTTAGAACCAAAGTAAAAAATTAAGTAAATCCCATATTGAACTTTTGAGCTAAAATATTTATCTATAAGTTGATATTTAATACCATAATTGATTTCTGCATTATCATCTCTTTTGCACTCAATTTGTATTTCATAATTAGTGTTCTTTGAATATTTAATGTTTATATCAACACGATTATTTGCTTCATGAACTTCCTTAGTTAATATTAAGTCATCATTATATTTATCTCTTAACCTCCGAAGAATATTATCTCTTCCACTTTCTTCATTTTTTTTTGATTGATCTTGATTATAAAATGAATCTTTATCATTGTTTCGATTGTCCTTAATTTCTTTAGTTAATTTCTCAAGTTTTAAGCAAATGTCATGAAAAAAATCTTCATATGATAATATATCATTGGCTAATAAAAAATTTGATAAATCTTTAACAGGGTATAGCCCATGGATTGAGTCGGCTTTACTTTGATTAAGATTGTTAATGTGATGTAGAATTTTATTTTTCCAAATGTCAGAATCTAAATTGTGATTTTCAAGAACTTTATTTAAACTTTTCAACGATAGTATGTCTAATGAGTAATCAGATAAAAATGAAGAACATTGTTGAAAATTTGATTGAAAGCCATTATGAGTTTTTAAAGATTCTGAAGTATTAAATACATCTAACATAAAATCAATCATTGTAGCTTTTCTTTCTTCAGACAATTTTCCCAATTTTTTAAAATCATCTCTGAATAATAAATGGAGAGAAATTGCTAATTCTCGTGTGAATTGTTCTCTTTTTTCTTCAGAAATAACAATTAATGCAGCTATTGTTGAAATATTCTTTTCATTTGTTTCAATATGTTCAACTTTCCTTAAGCTAGATAGACTTAAATCAAAACCATAAACTATTAACAAATTGCTTAAGATGCAATCTTTTATCTCGTTTTTTGCTGTATCAAATAAATGAATTATTTTTTCAAGGTTTCCAAAATCAGTTTCAATGCTTATCAGTGGTTTAAAAATATTTGCACATTGGGATAAATGAAAATTCGTTAATAAATGAATGTATTCTTTCAATGTAGTAAAAACAAATTCTTTGTTGTTTGTTTTTGAAATATTATAAAAGTTACTCTCTCTAATATTACCAATACTCATGTGAATGAGATTATTAATGAGCAGATATTTTTTAATTTCTTTATCTTTTATATCATTAACAGAAGAATAGTCATTTAAACAAAGCGAAACATAATAAACTATATCTATATTACGATTTGCATCAGGTGCATCAGATGCTAATGAATTAAGTGTTAGAAATTCTTGTTGGACTGGATGTTCTATTGCAGATTTCATTATTAATAATAGACGTTCCGAAGTATCATGTGTAAAATGTTTTTCTAACTGATCGTCATTATCAATATATAGGATTAGAGACAAATAATGAAGCATATTGAAATTACATAGAATCTCATTATCATTTTTACCCCTTAAAAGAACCTCGTTATCTTGAATTTCTTTTTGGAACTTTATTTCGGCTTTTTTTTCAAAATTCTCTCTATCAATTTCCCAATGGCTTTTAGTTGGATTTAATTTATTTGCAAGAATTTCATTAAACCCGTATTTACTTGCAATAATTTCTACACGTTCTGACTTCAATTCACTTTCCATCATATAACACAAAGTTAAATAAAACAAATTTTCATTAATTTCCTTTCCTAAAGATGAATTCATTTTGCTCATCAATAAGTCAGATCTATTATTTGGTTCTGTATATGGGAAAAAAGTAGAAAATTGAGGTATATAATTTAAGTGAGATTCGTCAGATATACACTGATCTATATAAATCAAATATAAGTCACTAGCCAGTTTATTCAGCTTTGTTTTATCAACATTGGATTCACGATATATATTTGAGTTAAATTTTATATTCTTATGCCAGTTTTGGTAAGAATTGAAATACGTAAATATATCAAATATTTGTTTAGCTGAAATAGATTCATCGTACTTCAAAATTGTTTCGAGAAAGTAATCTTCAATGAAAAACTTCACATTGTCTGGAGTATGAGAATTTAACTTAATATCATTTTTTTTATAAATTTGGAAAATTGAATCAATAAGAGAGTACTTGTCAGCATAACTGGTTGTATACAAATAATTACAATAATAAAACTTATGTTTATTATATAAAATCAGATATTGAATTAATTCATCTTGATTGATATGAGTTGGATATAAATTTCTTAAGATGAATTCTTTTAAACTGTCATTAGCATCATCAATACTTTTTGATTTAATTTCATATAAAACCTTTTTTAAAAAAGAAATATTAGTTTTAAAAATTCCTATAAAATAATATTTATGATTGGGTTGAACTGATTTACCTATAATCATTTTCTTTATAAAGCCTAGCATTTTGCAACTATGATTCTGAGATGAAGTTATAATATTTATTATAAAATATATATAGTGATTTTTTAAATTTAATGCGTCTCTGAATTGTTTAATTAATAAATCATCTAAATCTTCATTATAGAATCCTTCCAATTCAATTTTTTGAGAGAAGTCAAAAAAATAAGGATTCACTTCAGAATATTTTTTTACTTCTAAAATGATTTTTTCTTTTAAGATATTATTAAAATATGAGTTATCACCATGTATTGCTTGATAGTAAGGATCATATTTGATGAATTCCAAGTTCTCAGTTAAGGCACAAAGCCATGAGTATGTTCCACGTAATTCAGTTGGGACTCTATTGTTGTTAATAAATAATCTTATAATACGTTCAGAGTTTAATTCTTCTGTTTCTGCTAGTTTTTGGTTGTAAATGAAGTATGCTGCAGTGAATTCAGCAATAGTCCTGTGAATAAAAGTTTCATCACTGAATAATTTAGTACGAAGAACTTTTTCTAATGATTCTTTCCTATAATTATATTCAATATTTGATATTTCATCAATTAAATCAGTAGTAATATTATCAACATTTGAAAATATATAATATAAAGCTAAGTAACCAGTATACTTTAATACTTCCTCTTGTGAAAGAGTATTTTGTTCATTAAGTGTATATTCAGGATTGCTTTCTCTAGAATTATTAATGAAATTTAAATATAATTCCTTTTTCGAGTTAATTATTTTTTCAGGGTCGTTTTTGTATATTTTTGAAAGCATAAAAAACATTTGGGGATTATCAAGAAAACCAAATTTAGAAAATTTTTGAATAAATATTTCACTTTTATCAACAGAAAGAATTTTGGCTAATTCTTTAATTTGTACATTATTAAGGGGTAATATCCTATACAAAACTACATCTGTATTTATTTCATTTTTTAGTGCATTTTTATCATATTCACCAAACCAATCAAGTTCCCGACAGCTTATTGCAATTTTGAGACATCGAGTACTAAGAATCTCCTGAATTTTATTACCTAGTTTAGATATTACTAATGCTTTATCATTACTTGTACTTCTATACTCATCTAAGCCATCTAATAGTAGAATTTGAGTATCTTTGTTAACTTCTTTGTTGAGTTTTAAAAATTTCTTAACAGTTACATATTGCGTTTCTTCATTTTCAATGTTGTACTTATTTAAGATAGAACTCTTACCACTCCCTGGTGCTCCAAGTATTATTACAATTTGATTTAATTCGATTACTTTATCAAATTTTACAATTTCTTCATTTTGTGTGTCAATTTTTTTTAGATTTAAATTTATATATTTCATAAAACAATTCCTTCTATCGAATCAGGTGTATTGGTCTTTTCAAATCGATGTTTTAAGTACTTAAGTAACCAAATATATTTATCTCTTACAACTGGTTTTTTACTAAACTCTTCTATCTTAGATGATAAAAGACTATAGTATTTGTGCTTATCTTCCAAATGATTCAGGAAATCAATAAAATATACATCTTCACCACGTTTATTAAGACATCGGCATATATTTAAATTGAAGTCGTCTTCAGATATATTGAAATTGTTTTTTATTTCAGTTAAATTTTTGGAATCAGTACCTATTATTGGCCAGTTTACAATTTGTGATTCAATTTTTACTGCTCTTGCTAATCCATTACTAATAAATATATTTTGGGAATTATCATTCTGGCTCTCATACTTTGTTCCTATTGCTATCCCACCACGAATAAATTGATTTGTTTCAAGAATAAATTCAATTTGTTTCTTACCTACGATAGACAAGATTTTTTTGAAGTTAGAGGGTCTAGGATTAATGATATACAAGACTAAACCATCAGAAATTAAGCGTGTATCAAATTCTTCACATGTATTAAAATGACTTTGAAAAATTTCTAAGTTTTCAGATAATTCTTTATAACTTGTTTCATCTTCAAGAGCATCCGAAAATCCAAGGATATCAATCCAAATGAATATTGATTTTTGGAATACTGATGTGAGAGGACTCACATTATGATTTTTTAATAATGACATTCTTTCACCTTTATTATCATTTTATAAATATATTCCATTTTTTACAGAGTATAATGGTTGGGTGTGCTCCGCCCATCTTTTCGGGCGGAGACACCTTTGTTAGC
>JAIORE010000137.1 GCA_021108315.1 Candidatus Cloacimonadota bacterium | reverse complement strand
ACTTGAACCCCCGACCACCTGCTTGTAAGGCAGGCGCTCTCCCAACTGAGCTAAATGCCCAAATAAAATGGTCGGGGCGAGAGGATTCGAACCTCCGACTCCTGGTTCCCAAAACCAGTGCGCTAACCGGACTGCGCTACGCCCCGAACCTTAAAAGGAAAAAACAAATCATATTTTGATGGTTTATCCGTCAAGTATTTTAATAGAAGATTATTGTTTTTATAAAAATCTCTGATTAAAAGAATTTGTTTATGGTAATATTGATAAAATTTTACCACAAAGAACACAGAGAAAAAGATTAAAAGTAAAAATTAGGTTAATCCTTTTATTTCATTTATTAGAACACCGCAAACGGCATATTATTTTATGTTTTTTTCATTCCCACACCTGAAGGTGTGGGTTATTAATGCAATTCTTTCTTTTTTTTCTTCTAATATAAAAATTTAAAGAATAGCTATTTTATTAATATTTTCCACTTTGTTTTTATTTTTTCAAATTATCCCTCTTTCCCTCTCCCTGCACTAAAATTATGCATTGTTCCTATAATTTTATCTCTCATTAGATTTAAGTGCAGGGAGAGGGATGACTTTAGCTTTTTCTCTTCTTGTTTTTCTCATGTTCCTTCTCTTGAAATTAAGAGAAGGACAGCAGGATGAGTTTTAAAATGAAAAACAAAATAATATCTGTTTTCTTTTTATAAGTTAGAAAACAAGATTAAATTGGAAAATGTCAGTTACTTTATTTCTTAAATTCGAGTTAATTAGTGTAAATTTGTGGTTTCAAATCCTCAATTTTAAAAGCAAATTAGAAAGTGGTTCCAAATTGGAAATGTGGTTCCCATCTTCTTGAGGCTAAGTTGTAAGCATAATCAAAACCAATAAGCCCAAATGGACTTTGAATTCTAATACCGGTTCCTACTCCCTTTTTTAGGTCCCAAAAATTAAACTCTTCAAATTTATCATAGCTGTCACCCGCATCAAAGAAAAGGATACTAACAATTTGATCACCAGCAACTGGGAATCCGTATTCGGTAGAAAATAAGATTTCGCGTAAACCACCCTCTCTTGGTCCTACAGAACGATCTGCATAACCACGAATTCCATCTGGTCCGGTTCCACCAAGATAAAATCTCTCATCTGGAGGCACTACCTTACCATTATAACCGGTAACAAACCCCATTCTCCATTTTACTTTCAGAGCAAATTCCCAAAATGTTTTTGAAAACCAGCTAACTTGGGCAATTTGTTTAAAATAGTTGAAATCTCCTCCCAAGGGACCTCCAGCAATTTCAGAATAGAGTGTAAAATCTGAACCGGAAGTGGGGAAGATGTAATTATCGCGACTATCCCTAGAAATTGTAAGTGACATTGAGCTTGTATTTTGCCACCCTTTTTCTGATAATTCTTCTAATGTTTCAGAAATATCTTCTTCATCAATTCCACTGTCAATTTCATATTTTTTTTGATAAAATGAGTAACCTGTGATGATTTTACTGTAGTTTAAAAAGCTCAAAGGTCGTCCAACACGCACTGAAGCACCGTTTGTAAATATTGAATAGGTGTCCCATATTTTTTTGGTATGATAAAGGTTAAATCCCAAAAGAGTGCTACTATCCTTGAAATACGGATTAGTAAAATTAAAATCATAATTCTGAGTTTTTCCACCAAATTCCCATTTAACTCCAGCTTGCCAAGAATTTCCAAAAATATTATTATGAGAAATAGCAAGTTGACCAACTAATCCATCCTGACTATTCAAGGCAATTCCGCCATTTGCTGAACCGGAAGATTTATCATTCATTTTTATTGTTAAGTCAATGTCACCATTCGAATTTATCGGTTGATAATCCAGCGTTATATCTGGTTCAAAAAATCCCATATTGTAAATATTTTGTTGTGATTTCATAACTCTTGATTGCTGAAAATAGTCACCTGGAGCAATTGCTAAATGGCGTCTGATAACTTTCTCTTTTGTCTTACGATTTCCGGTAAGTAGAATTTTTCTAACTTTTGCTCTTACATTTTCACTAATATTTAGTTTTATATTTACTCGTTCACCCTCTTTTTCCAATTCTTCTTCAATAACAGAATAAATATAGCCTTCTTCATAATACATTGCATTCACATTTTGTTTGAATTTCTCATATTTTGGTAGATTAAAAACATCATCTTTTTCGAATTTAAAATTTGAAATTATTTGTTTATCCTCAAATTTAGTATTACCTGTTGTAAAAACGGAACCAAAATAATATGGATTTCCTTCGAATAAATAAATATCTATATAATAATGTCCATCTTGTATTTTTTTTTCATAAGATATTACGTGAGCATCAATAAATCCTTTTTTGTTATAATATTCAACTATCTTTATAAGATCTTCGTCAAATTTTTCCTGATCAAATTTACCGGAACGAAGCAAACTTTGTCTTTTAGTCTTTAGTTTCCCTAAAAGTTTTTTGCTAGTAATTAGCTTATTTCCATTTATCTTGATTTTTTTAATTTTTACTTTGTGACCTTCATTGATAGATACAATTACTTCTACTTCAGTTCCAATAACTTCTTTAACAGAGAAATCAACTGTGATTAGATGATAACCTTTAAGTTTATATTCTTCTTTGATCTTATTTGCCACTTCCTGTTTAGCAAATGGTGACCAATAACTCCCTTTCTGAATTTCGATTGTATCTTTGAGCTTTCGTTTACCTATTTTCTTATTACCGGTAAATTTTATATCCGAAACCAAAGGGAATTCCTGAACAATTATCGTAACAGAGAGTCCTCTAGATATATCAGCAGTTGTTATTTCAATATTATTAAAAACTCCAATTTGATATAAGTTTTTGATAGCTTTAGAAGTTTTATCAAGAGTAAGAAAATCTCCAACTTCAAAAGGAAGAAGTGATTGGATCAATTCAGTTTCGATATACCTGTTACCTTCAATATTTATATCAAGAATCAGATTCTCTTCTGCAAATAATATTGAACTTAGTAAAATTATACTTATTAATATTATTAATGATTTACGGATCATTTATCCTCCGATTTTTTGAATACTCACAAATTTTTTAAATTAGCGTTCTCCGTAAAGTTTTTTCGTAGCTTAATATAAAAAAACATCCAAATACAAAATTCTTGACGAATAAAGTAATGTTTTTTGTTTGCAATTATTGGGGCATTAGCTCAGCTGGGAGAGCGCATGACTGGCAGTCATGAGGTCAGCGGTTCGAACCCGCTATGCTCCACCATTTTATAAAGCCGTTTGTAGCGGCTTTTTTTATTTATAGGTAAGTATTTACGGTTTCTTACAATTATATAAAATCTAATTGATATTTGTGAGTCTGTTCAATCTCAACCTCAATAATAATCAAGCTTGTTATTTTTTCTTACAGAAGGAAGTGCACATTTTTTTAAATCAGCTACTTTTTCTCAAATTAACTTTTTTTAAACACCAAATACAGATACCAATTTTTCATTAAAATTCAAAAATCTTCTTAAAATTTTGTAAATTCTCACAAAAAAGACTTGCCAGATTACCAAAAAACAACTCACTTTGAGCTGTTCACAAATTTCAAGCCTCCAGTCAACTGAAGGTTATTGATTATCAATCGACAACTCTTATTTTTATTTTCTCCACAGCTTTTTTAATAACTTTTACAAATCTATGGAAAGTTTCCGTAGTTGTTTTACGTCCATCAAATGAAAGATCTTGAAACATTTTCTTTCGCAAGGAATCAGATATTTCTAATTGCACACCTTTTCTTTGCATACTTCTATTACAAATATTCATTGGATTTTTCCCACTGAAATAACCGGATTTTGCTTGAGTAATTACAAAACCTGCACTAAAAAGTTCTTGGGATATGATTTCCTTAGAAAATTCATCTAATCCACCAATATGAATAATATCAGAATCTCCCTGACATCCGTGAATAGTAATTATAAATTTCGACTTATTAGCAAGATATATTGCTATGGGTTCATCAAATTTTTCACTGGGAATATGAAGTTTTTGATTATTCTTTTCTTTTATACCGGAAAAAATGTAGTAATTCAAATCATCTAAGGCAATTGCTTTAGTGATTTCATAAGTTCCTGGTTCAATTCCACCGGAATGTGGAGCTATAATGGATATTTCGGAATTGACAAATTGGCTTTCAATCGCAAAATCTTTACCCTCAATCTCTTTTTTAGATAAGTGTTTAAAATTATGATAAAAGCTTTTTGAGGATGAAACTTGATTTATTGAGCAGCTTGTTAAAATTATTATAGAGAAAAAGTAAAAAATAACCCCTCTAACTCCCCTTCGTAAGGGGAGAACTGTTCCCTTCTCCTTACGAAGGGGAAGGGGAAGGGTTGGGGATGGGGTAAAAAAAGCAAAGATTTTCAAAATTTGCATAAGCACCTATCTTTTAGTAAGTTAATATAATTTGTTCAAAAAAACAAATATTAACCACAGAGAACACAGAGAACACAAAGATAAATATTCAATTTTCAATATTAAATTCTTCTTTCTTTGCGATCTCTGCGTTTTTTCTTCCTCTGCGTCTCTGCGTGACATTCTTATCTTTAATCTCTTGCTAAAATTCATCTGAATTCCTATTATAGATCAAATCACCGGAAGATCTCAGGATTATTTTCTTCAATACTTGATTCAAAGAAAATAATGAAGAAAGCATAATCATAGAAAATTGGATAAATGTCCACCAATCAAAAAGCTGAATATATAATTCATTAACAACATTCAATCGAATAAGTATAAAATTAATAATTTGCAATAGAATTAAAGAAATAAAAGCAACAAAATAGATCGAAAATAAAAATGAAACCAATTCTGAACGAAATATTCTTTTAAAAGTTTTTGGGGAAATCCCCAGAGATTTTATAATTCCTATCTGACGTTGCTGCTGGAAAATATGCAGATAAAAACTATATCTTGTATAGATAAGCGTAGCAATAAATGCCAAAATAGTCAAAAGTATGATTACTGTCTGTAAAAGCTTGGAAATTATCTGAAAATCTCTTTGGGTAGATACTTTTTCCAGATCAATTTTTATACCATTTTCTTGAAAAACAGCTTTTAATTCTTCTGTCTTGTTTATTTTATTCAAATGTATAAAAAACCAAGATGTATCATAACTGCCCTTTGTATTTGATAATTTGTCTCTATTTGGCGGAAAATAAATTTCAAAATGTGAATGTTCAAGTTTCTTATTTAAATCTACAATTAAACTTTTGTAATATTCTTCGGGATGTGGAGAAAAAAAACTGATTTGAATAGAATTATTTTTATACAAGCAACTGGAAATATCATCAGACAGTGAATTTGCAATCTCTTCAACTTGTTTTTTATTTTCTAATATATCATTTTTTTGCAATGAAACCAAGTTTATTTTATCGATTTCTTCAAAGAAATAACATCCATTTTGCAATAAATTATAAAAAACATTAGTAACAATAAATGAATCTCCCGGTAAAAATTTAAAAACGCTCAAAACTGGAATTAATCGCTGATTTCCACCAATATTTAGGCTAATGAACCGATCATCTTGATCGTAGCCAAATCTTTTCATAAGTTTTTTAGTGATGTACAATCCTGAATCATAGTTTGAATTAGCTGTTTTTTCTTGGGTTGATAATATTTTTTCAAATGTTGGATCATTTTTTTCAATGCTACGACCAGAAATGTAGGCAAATTCATTTTTATTGGTTTTATCATAAAATTTTAAAGAAATAGCTTGAATTGAGGTAATTTTATCAATTGAATACTTTCTTCTCATTTCAGGAGTAATAAATTTTTGTCTTATACTTTCCAAAGACATTCCTGAATCATTTTTAGCCAAAAGAACGTTCACAAAGGGGTTATTCATTTTTTTGTAGAGAATTTTATCCCAAGAATTAAAAAGACTTACGGCAAACAATCCCAGAAAAATAATTATAAAGAATGAAAAAATCTTATTCTTATAATAATATTCAATATCTTTCCTTAAATATGATAAAAAGAGAGCTTTATCTTTATTTGGATAAAATTTTCTGAACAATGGCATTATCAATAGAAATGTAATAAATCTTATAATATTTTGAAACAAACCTTTGCTGAATTGCGAATATTCATCTTTCAGATTAGTTTTACTCTCCATATTCGCAGTATTTGTTCTTTGCATTTTCTCAGCAATAATTTCAAATAACTCAGGGTTAATGATTTCAATTTCATTATTATTTTTATCTTGAATCCCAGTTTTGATCTTAACCGGAAACTCCTTTGAACTGTTCCAAAGAGTTTTACATTTTCTTTTCCCAGCAGAATCTTCATCAATAATAATTTTGTTATTTTCTTCAATTTCACCAAAATGCTGATTATGGTCAATTATCACTATTTCATCAGCATATTCTAAAGCTTTTTCAATATTATGGGTAACAAGAATAACAGATTTATGCTTTTCGTGAACCAGCTCTTTTAAAAAACTAAATATTATTTGCTCATCTATCTCACCAACATTTCCGGTTGGCTCATCTGCAAGTAGAACTTCAAATTCAGAAATCGCTGCTCTTGCCAAGGCAACTCTCTGCTGCTGACCACCCGAGATTGTCTCAATAGATCTATCTTTAATATCTAGGATATTCAATTTTTTTAAAATATTGTACTGCTCATCATTTTGAACGATTTTTTCAAAAGATTGTTCAGTTGAAATTACCTGCGAAAGAGCAACATTATCTTTTATA
>JAIORE010000252.1 GCA_021108315.1 Candidatus Cloacimonadota bacterium | reverse complement strand
CGCTTTCAGCGGTTCACATATTTCAAACCTCCAGTTCGACTGGAGGTCATTGATTCTGTCTTTATTAATTAATTTCTAATTCTAAAGAAGAAAGCAAAAACACAAAAGATGAATTATTTCGTTCAAAATGCTACGTAAAATCAAAAGAAATGGCGAAGTAAATATAATAAAAACGCTTAATCAGCCAGCTTCAGCGAAAGTTTCAAAATTCTCTCAAATGTTAAATTGTTGGTTTCGGACAAAGTAACAGGAAAATAAAATGTTTCAAAATTCTGGTTTCAAAAAGAGGAAAAAAATACCCAGCTCGCTCAAACTTATTCTGTTTTTTTAATCTCATGGAATTAACGTAAAATTTAATCGAAAATCAAGCTAACTGCTTGGTATTTAAAAGAAAACTCTCGTTTTTTAAAAAGAAACGGCTGTCGTTTTTAAAATAAACGAACATTTGTAAAGCGAAACTCAATTTAATCTTGCTTAAATTTTGGGGAGTTTTTTTTTTGGTGATTGAATTATTCGTGGGTTCTGAATTAGTTAAACTCGATGCTGTATTAATTGTGTCACAGGTCATAATCGCTTTGTTGTTGAATAATTAAATGCACGTAACAAAAGTGTCAGTGCTATAAGTGGAAGAAAATGTGAAAGAGCACAGCACACTCTATCCATTAGCCAACATGTCGCTCCACTCCATGTTGGCTAACGTTCGGCGTGCCACTAAAAAAGACGAGTAAAACCGGAGTGAATCGACACGTCGTCTAAAGTTGCGTCCACGGGGACTCGTAATTCTGCACCCATTTGACCTTGATTTACTCGTCTTTTATCATCTCACTAATCGCAACTTGATTACGGAAATACCGAAATCAAATGCTCATGGCGAGATGACGTGGCACGCCGAACGTTAGCCGAATCAAGAATAAAAATCATTTAACAGATTTGTTCCGAATTTTGAAGTGTAGTAAATTTGCATATTTTTAAAAAGAAAAGACAAGAATAGAAATCAAGGAAAAGTTTTTGGAAACGGGAAAAGTTTTTTTTAACAGTAAATTACAAGAAAATCTTATTTCTGCAACAACACTTTTAATTTAATCTGCCCAATTTCAACTGATATCTTTTTGAAAATTGTAGAAATAAATTAACCGTGACAATAATTGAAAAAAGGGGAAGAGGGAGAACAAAATATTTTAACAGATTTCGCATCAGATTTTAATTTTAAAGCTGAACATAAGATGAGAAAACAAAAAGCAAAAAGAGAACCAAAATCTTTTGTTTTTCCAATTTTAGTAATGTTTTTTATAATTTTCTGTGTCTCAATTCATAAATATGTTTTTAACTGATTTTCAAATTATTTCAGCTAACAAGTAAGAAAATACAAGAAAGAAACGTGGAAGATCAACGAGTTCATTTAATTTTCTATACGGGTTTCAAAGTAAGTAATTTAAATTTTCAAGTGTCCGCTGCTCAATCTTAATTCTAAAGTTTATTATAAAAAATGAAAAAGATAAAGCTAAAGGCAAAAAGAGAGATAAAATCGTTGTTTGTCCAATTTCACTAATGTTTTTAATTTCTGCAAAGAGCTTTTAACGATTTTCAAAACAGATAATTTAAATTCTAAAGTGTGCAGTTTAATCTTAATTCAGACGCTGACGAAGAAAATTCGTAGAGAGATTAAATCAAATAAAAAAACAAAAAATGTTGTTACCTCTAAATTGTTTAATAAGTTGTGCAATCTGCCATAAATATAACGAGAATGTTTTTGGTGTAAAATTTAAATAATTCTGTAAATGAAAGAAAAAATGAAGAAATAATAAAAAAGAACGAAGAATTCCCCAAATTGCTGTTTCTCAAAATCTGGAATATTTTTTTGTAACTTGCTGTAACTTAACGAAATCTGTTTTTTTAAAAGCTAAAAAATATATCAACGAGCAGAAAAGGAAATTGAAATTTTAATAAAAACACTGTGAAAAATATAAAAATAAAGAAGAGAAAAAAACTTTTCATAATAAAATAAACTTTTTCCTTGATAAAAATAAGCAAATTCAAAATATCGAAATTAATTCAGCTTTCGCTTTTATTCCGTCTGTAGGCTTGATTAAATGATTTTTCGCTGGTAAGTTCTAATTAACCGGAAGGCGGTTTTAATTTTTTTGTTCTTTTAATCGTAACGTTCTTGAAAAATAATTGAATCGGCTAACAAACAGCTCAGTGCTAAGATTGAAAGAAAATGTGAAAGAGCACCGCAGCTGCCATCCATTAACACCAATACATAAATAGAGATTTAGAAAAATAAACCGGATTGGAGGAAAAAATGAAAACAAAGAAGAATTATTTTAAGCATTTAATCAGATATTTACTAATAGTAATTTTAATTCTGCAGTCATTATTAAGCTTATCGGGATGTAATGATGAAAATGCGACAACTGAGCCTGACTCCGAATTTTTATTAAAAACACGGAACAGCAGTGTACAACCTTTCGAATCAATCATAATAGAAAACAGTGGAACGGGAATATTTAATAATCCGACATACAACGGTGTTATTGATGCTTATTCCATAGAAATTTATCGAGTAGGTGAAAAAACGCTTACTTTTTTACTTCCGCATCTTTCCGATAATCAATACACGCTCAGTCTAAATATAAACGGAAGTTCATACGATTGCAATGTTTCCGTCTCTTTTCCACCACCAATCCCTGATCCGCAAGCTTATGTTGAGGAAACTGCAATGGATATCGAAAACACAATCTCTATTGTAACATCATTTGCAGACAGCATCTCGAATTTAATAAATCCGGTTGAATTACAGACCTGCTGTGATTTTATACAATCTTGCATAGACTCTGTTGCTGTATTGACAGAAATAGCTTCACCGGAAGAATTAGCGGAAGTAGTATTATTTCTAAATGCAAATCAAAGTTTTTTCGACGAAATATTAAGTATAACATACCCTCCGGTAATATTAAATAATGTCAATCGAGTTAATCGCGATGAAGTAGGAGATGAATATATTTATCATGAGGGTAAATGGATATATGCCGGTAATAGAATTGAACAAAACACTGGAGAAATGGTGCGGTTAAATACGATAAATGAACAAAATCAAGAACCTTCAGGAGGTATTTTCGAATATCTTATGTCTTTTAAAATTGTGAAAAAATTCATGAATGCAATAAATACCTTGAAGAGAGCATTAGATTACCCATTTATAACAGGATTGGCAAAAGAAACATATTATCAGGTTAAATTGAATTTCCCTGAATTCTTCGACCAAGATCGGGGAAGAACTATGTCCGGAGCACGAGCAGATATAGAAGTAATTTCCGGTGATATGATGCAATTTACGCAGGAAGGAGAATACCGAAATATAACTCAGGCTGATATTAGTTTACCGGCTATAACAGAAATGAATGAAAAAGTAGAGACATACAACAATATTCTTATGGAATTCCTGGAATATCTCGCTGAAGAAGTTGCTGGTATTTTAAATGATCTGATAGAATTTGAAGATGAAGTGATTAATACGGATGTCAACAAGGTTTATCCGTCCGATCTCAGCATTACAGGTGGTGATAACCCGAATATAATTCTTTCCGGTTTCTATTATCAAGACGATGTTTTTTACTTTGTGATCGAATCTTCTACCCAAGATATGGAGTATGTGAATTTCGATATTGTCTATAATTTTGAAGGAATGACAACAAATTCAGTCTCGGTTTATGCTAAAGTTGTACCTTACATTACAGGTGAAATACTATCTCCCTTTGACGGTATTATATATGGAGTTGGTGAATCCGTTTTTTTCAATGGTAATGCGAATATAAACGGAAACCCGATAATCGATTTGATATGGACATCAAGTATAGACGGACAGATCGGGACAGGAACAAGCTTCTATAGAAGCGACCTTTCTCCCGGTGTACATACTTTTACATTGGAAGCTGGACTTGATTATTATTATTATTATGTAGATAATGTACAATCGCTCATTGATGGTGAAATTTATTTCCCAGATCAGAATTTTGAACAAGCAGTTCGAGAGGTAATAAATAAGCCAACCGGACCTATTCTAATATCTGATGTTTGGCAAATTCAGGTTCTTGATATTGAGGCAACTGGAATCAATAACTTTACAGGAATTGAATACTTTGTTAAATTAAAGACTTTACAAATTTGGGGGATAGATGATTTATCAATAATAGCGAATATAACTCAAATACTTTATTTGGATGTACATTATAATGCGATAAGTGATATTTCACCGTTAGCTAATTTAACTCAATTAACTGGTTTAAATTTATGTGCTAATGACATAAGTGATATTTCACCCTTAGCTAATTTAACTCAATTAACTCATTTGGATTTAGGCAGTAATGATATAAGCGATATTTCACCATTAGCTGATTTAACACAATTAATTGATTTAGATTTACGTAATAGCAGTTCTGTGATTAGTGATATTTCATCGCTAGCTAATTTAACTGAATTAACCTATTTACATGTAGGCGGAAATTATGAGATAATTGATATTTCACCTTTAGCTGATTTAACACAATTAACTCATTTACATTTAAATGGTTCTCCTATAAATGATATTTCACTGTTAGCTAATTTAACACAATTAACTTTTTTATATTTATCCAATTGTGAAATAAGTGATATATCAGTGATGACTAATTTAACTAATCTAAACTACTTGCATTTACAAAATAATTCTGTAAGTGACGTTTTACCGTTAGCAAATTTAGATCAGATAAATTATATCTGTTTAGGTGAAAATCTGGTAAATGATATTCTTCCGTTAGTTAGTAATTCAGGTTTAAGTTTAGGAGATGAGTTATGGTTAAATCTAAATCCCCTCAGCCAAACAACAATTGAAATATACATACCTCAACTTGAAGCACGAGGTGTCAATGTGATTTGGTGGCAGTAATCCATACAGATATTTTATAAGTTTTTGGTGAAGTAAGAAAGGTCATTTCATTAAAATTTATAATTTATCTTGTTTTCATATTTAGCAATTCAGTATTATTACTGAAGAATGGTTTTTTATTCGGCAGAGGATTTGTAAAAAGTTAATCAGTAAATTAAACTAATTCTCAGGAGTTATTAAAAGACCTTACATAAAGTGAAATATTTAAATGATAAATATACTGGTGTTAACAAACAGCTCCACAACCAAGCAAGAAGAAAAGCAAGAAGAGCGTGGCAGCTGCCAAACATTGTGTGAAATTTAGTTTTTCCTATCGTAAGAAAAAAAGAAAACAAAAAATAAAATTCTAAAAGTCGAAATTGTTCAGAAGAAAAAAGACAAAATAATTCATCTGTAATAATTCCGTTCAATTTTCAAGAAAGTTGCAAGAAATTTTTAATGTCAAAATTGAAGAAAAGTTGAAAGAAAATGATGAATAAAAATCTAAGAATAATATCTCAGGAAATCGGAATTATCAAAATCAATCTTTCACATCTAAATCCAAGAAAGAATTAACAATGAAAAAGAAAGAAAACGGAATAAAAATTAATTGCAACGCTCTAAAGAAACAGGAATTTCCCAGAATAAATCTTGCGTTGTTGGAAACTTAAAATTGGGCTTTGTTGTAAGAATTAACGGGAAAAATTAAGAAAGAAGCAAGAAAATCTAAATTCCATAATTCCTGTTTTTTAAATTTTTAATTCCAACGATGAAAGCAAAAATTAAACAGGTGAAATATTTTAAATAAAATTGCTGTTCAAAATGAAATAAATCGCAATTTTCACAATTTCTAATGTGAAAGAAAACGTGAGGAAAAAGCAAGAAATCTCTAATGAAATTTTTTTGAATCAATGTTTTGTAGGTTGTAAAAAATGAAAAGTTCCAATAAGAAAATATCAGAAATCATTGTTCAATGGGCTTTGACAGTTTTTTTAAGTTTTATAAATCCAAAATGTAAATTTTAATCGGAACTCAAATTAACAGGTTGAGTATTTTCAAGTAAAATTTTGTTTGCTTAAAAAAGAAACTACTGTGAGTTTGACTTAGAAGGATATTTTTATGTGAAAGGTGCATTAAATCTTGCTTTTTATTATTTTGTTTCTTTTTTTGGTAAATTGAATTATTCGTGGGTTCTGAATTCTTTAAACTTGACTTTGTTTTTAATTGTTTTGCTGGTCATAATCGTTCTTAGTTGAATAATTAAATTCACACAACATACAGCTCCACAGCCAAGCGAGAAGAAAAGCAAGAAGAGCGTGGTAGCTGCTTACCATTATGCCTAATTAATAATTTGTAAATATTTTTTTAATATATGTTTATTATTATTGTACCTTGTATTTTAGTATTAAGAAATAAAAGAGATAGTGAATATGGATAATACATTTAATTCCCGCGGATATTTTTATGATTTAGCCTTAGAAGTTATTAAAAACTTTGATAAAGCTAATAAGGCAACTACTCCAGTTTTAGTAGGAACTGCTAAGGAAAATGAAATTAGAAGGAAACTTGAAGATATTTTCCCATCCTCAATTGGATTAGGTTCTGGTTGTATAATTGATAGCTATGGTCATACAAGTAATCAAACTGACATAATTCTTTACGAAAAAGAAATTTGCCCAGTTTTTTGTATTAATAATACTCCAGAAAGTACATATTATCCTTGTGAAGGAGTAATTGCTGTTGGAGAAATTAAAAGCACATTAAAGACTAAAGAACTTGTTGATAGTATGGCAAAAATCGAATCTGTGAAGGGTGTGTCATTAATTTGATGTATCTGGATAAGTTCTAAATGCCGTACCTATCTA
>JAIORE010000216.1 GCA_021108315.1 Candidatus Cloacimonadota bacterium | reverse complement strand
CAGGATGAGTTCATTGAGGAAAATAAACAGATCATCATAGTTTATAAAAAAATCTACTTTCTCAAATTATATCACTAATCTCTCCAATAACTTAGATAGATTAAGCGAACTGGGAAATGTTAATTAATAACAATTTGCAAATATATAGGATTATAAGATACAAAAGGAAAGTTGATGATAAGTATCTAATTTCTAATATTCGTGTTGTTTCGTATTAATTAGTGGTTACATATTTTCCGATTTACCTGGGTTAGGAGTGATGAGAAACTTATCTAAGAGTATCCAATGATCTCTTGGCACAGCGGGAAGGTTCATACAAAATCCTGTGTCACAAAGTATAAAAAATCGGTTCTATTTTTTATCGTTTTTTTTCGAGTCAATTCGTGTAAATTCGTGGTTGCAAAGCTTTTTCTTCTTCTAAATCTCAAAAAATAAATTTCCTAATTTCACACCATCGGTAGCACTACTTACAATCCCACCAGCATAGCCTGAACCTTCTCCAATTGGGAAAATATTTTTTATTCTAATTGTTTCAAATGTTTCTCTGTTTCTAACAATCCTTATTGGAGAAGAAGTTCTTGTTTCGGGAGCTAAAATGACACCATTATTAATAAATCCTCTAAATTTGCTATCAAAATTAATTAAACCTTTATGTAGATCTTTGGAAATTGAAACAGGTAATTTTTGAGAAATATTACATTTATATGTTCCATGACCAAAGCTGGATTTTACAATATTTTCACTTATAGAATTTTTCAAGAAATCCTCAGCTTTTTGGATAGGTGAAAAATATGGTTGATTCTGATTAAAAAATAGTTTTTCCAAATGTTGCTGAAATCTTATTCCATCTAATGTGTTTTTCCCAAAATCGTGTTCATCAACTGTTGCCACAATTGCACTATTTGCATAGTAATTGTCCCGCTTCTCATTACTCATCCCATTCAAAACAATAGCATTTTCTTCTGAGCCGGCATTTACTACAAATCCTCCGGGACACATACAAAAGCTGTAAATTCCTCGATTACCAGATTTATATGTGAGCCGATAACTCGCTTGCCCAGTTAGAGAAATATCCGCTTTTTTACCAAAAAATCTATCGTTTATAAATTTCTGAGGATGTTCAATACGAATTCCTACTGCAAACGATTTGCTTTGAAGAGCTATATTTTTATTCAGCATCTTAAAAGTATCTCGGGCAGAATTACCAATCGCTAAAATCAAAATTTCGGGTGAAAATTTCTCATCATTAATTATCACACTTTCTAATTTTATATTTTTTATTTTAATAGAATTTAATTTATGACCAAAGTAAAACTTACATCCTTTTTCAATAAGGTATTTTCGTATGTTTATTACAATTTTAATAAGTTGATCTGAACCAATATGTGGAAGAGCATCAAAGAGAATATCAGAATTAGCTCCAAACTCCACAAATCTTTTTAGAACAATACTACTATAATAATCCTTATTTCTGGCGGTCAATTTTCCATCGGAAAATGTTCCAGCTCCACCTTCTCCAAATTGCACATTACTTTTAGTATTTAATACTCCTGATTTCCAAAATTTTCTTACTGTTTTCTGCCGATTTTCCACGCTTTCACCTTGTTCAAAGATATAGGGTTGAAATCCTTTTTCTACTAATTCTAATGCTGCAAATAAACCGGCTGGTCCGCTTCCAATGATAAAGGGATTTTTGTTTTTTAGGTTAATTTGTGGTTGAATGTATTTTTGTGGTTTTTTATATTTGGTCACATCTTGCCAAACTTTTACCTTTCCCCTAAAATCAGTTAAAACAGTATAATTATACTTGAGGTTATCTTTTTTTCTAGCATCAATTGAACGCTTTAGAATCTCTTTGATAATAACTTGCTCTTTTGAAATTGATAATTTTTTGCTAATCTCTGATCTTAGATCAATTTTTTCTTTTAACTCGGTTTTAATATTTCTGATTTGATACATACTTTGTTTTTCCTATGTTATTTTTTTAGCCGCTGATTTTCGCGGATAAAAACGGATTTTTTAACCACAAATTAACTCGAATTTGCACGAATTTACACGAATAAAAAAAGTTTTTACTACACTCTTATTTCAATAAAATACATTTGGTTAGATTATTATTAAAATTTTGATTTATTTTAATTAGGTAAATTCCAGAGGAAACACTTACTCTTTGCTCATCTTTTCCATTCCAAATAACTTCATTAATTCCTAATTTAGCATTTCTGATTTCAAATTCTCTTATCTTTTGCCCTTTGACATTGAATATCTCAATTTTCGTGTTTATAAAATCCCGAGTCGGGTTTTGTTCCCAAACTCGACTCGAGATTTTAATAGAAATAGTAGTCGTTGGATTAAATGGATTTGGATAGCAAATTAGATTCATCTCATCAAAAATATTAACTTGTTCAGCTTCTGAGTCGGTAAAATATTCAATTGCTCCCATATCTATAACACCGTTTGAAACTCTTGGATTTCCCAACAAATCGTATTCAGGAAAAGAAATTCCATAAACTTCTGTTGAACCCGAATCTATGTAAGGTGATTGTTCAGATAAAATCAAATCAGTATCATTCTCGAACAAAGGATCGTCATTAATATTTCCATTTATTATCACGCAATCTTCTATATCTAATCTACTACTGCAATATGAGATACAAATTTCCTGACCATCAAGATCAAGAATTGATCCATTTCCTTGGATTTTTACGTCAAGACCACCATCACCTTCAAAATCTCCGTTTTCAATATTGTATAACTTACCAATGAGAAGCCCACCTGAATATGTTACTCCAGTTTCTAAAATGACAAGTTTATCATAAATTGAATCTGACTCTGCTATCTCATAAACCTCTTTCAATGAGATACTAAATATTTGTGTAAAAGTTAGATAAAAGTAGTAAGAAAAGTAATTGTTTTTTCATTGATAAGTCCTTATATCACAAAAATTTTGAATAAAATCTTCTATAATCATGAAAATCTAATTTTTCTTTTTAATAATAATAGTATCATTCAAATATTCACTTAAAGCTCCACTAAACTCATAAGCAAAAGTATAATCTGTAGGTTGTATGAACGTTACATTCAACTTAATGGTTCTTGCAATCTGAATGGTTTTTCCATCAAATGATTTTACTTCTATTCTTACACTGCCTAAAGGATTAAAAAATGAAAAAATTTCAGGAAGAGCTTCTACACTCCAATTTTCTGAGATAGTAATGTAAAATATCTCTTTTTGAGTATTGGCATAATTAAAAATGATTGGGTATTTCCTTTCCTTATCATCAAATTCAATAGGATACTTCTTTAAAATATCATAAGTACGAAATAATATTTTATCATTTTCAATATGAGTTGGAATTTTAAAATTAAGATTATATGATACTTCAAAATCTTTTTCTTCCGGTAAAGAACTTGTTACATTTACTGAAAATCCTGGAGTGTCAAATATTGATTCTAGTTCATCTGTAAAAGATTTCATAATATCAAAAGAATCAATTTCCGCATTGGAATAATTGAAATATGAAAAATCCCTCAAAAGATTCTGCAATTCTCTTTTGGTTGTATCATCATATTTATATCTTAAATAATAAGCAAATTGCCCTGTATGCTTTTCTGTAACTGTTCCTTTTAACGCTGAATTTTCATCAAGAAACAATTTGGATGTAATCATTTTTATATTATTCTCTGAAGAAGAAAAAGGAATAGTAATATATTGCTCATTCTGGTCACCAATTAATAGACCCTGAACCCCTTCATTATACCATCGAACTTCACCACAAGGTAAAAGTTTAATGCTTGGATTATAAAAATTTATCTCTTCACTTTCGTCTTTTACCATTATATAAGAATGATCAAATTGCCAATATTTTGCATTTGGTTGAAAAATATTTTCATCTCTATCTACAACCCAAACTTTCTTTGCATCAATATTCAACTCTCTTAACATATCATAAAAGACATTATTAATATCATTTGATGTACCGTATTCATTCTTAATTACATCATTAGCATCTGCATTGTCTTTATAATCACTGGTATCATCTAAGTACGAGATATTCAAAATATTGTCTTGTAACCAGGAATACGAGGCTTGTATTTTTTCCTCCGAAGTTGCTAAAGTTTTAAATTTATTGATCACTTTTACAACCTCTTTATTCTTTTTAGAAAAATTACGTAAATGCTTGGCGATACTCTTGCTCCTCTCTCCCCAATATCCGCTAGCAGCTTCTTCACCTGCATAAAAAAATCGGACATTAGATTGGAGAGTTGAATTAGGTAACGACAGATTCTCACTCTTGAAGGCTTTTTGATTATTTATCGAAAACTTTAAATTATCAACTTCTTTCAAATTTGGTAACTGCTCAATTTTAAGATCTTTGTTACAACTGATGCATAAATAATTTGGAGTTATACTATCAGAATAATGACTATGGTGAGCTATTAAGCCCTTTCCTTTATAAAAATGCCATGTATATTCAGCATATTTTGTATAGAGTTCAGAAGATATTTGCCAATAATAATTAGAATAATTTTGTTTATATTCATAATAATATTCAACAATACAATCATCCGATACGTCCGGAATAAAAAAACTCTTCGTTTTAACTTTTTTTTTCTTCATCTTAAAAGCTACTTTATCATAAATTTGACTTTCTTTCAGATTCGTTATGTTCCCATTTCTATGAATAGTTCTCGCTTTAATATTTTTTATTTTTTTCTTTTTTGAATATGGAATAGTGATATTTGCATAATCTCTTCCCAATTTATTTACAATCCTAATTCTTTTATACTCAGAAACTGTATGTCTTTTTTTTATCATTTCTATATCATTCGCTTCTACTTTCTGAAATAAAAGAATTGCACCATTTTCTACGTAAGAAGAATCAACTTCTGGATTCCAATCATTTTCTGTAATCGGATCCCATTCAAACTTAGAATTTGAACTAGCTATCAACAAAAATGTCATTAAACTAAAAATGATAAAGATAATAATTTTTGATTTTATTCTCATAATTTTTTCTCTATTTGCTTTTAAAAAAAACAGTATAGTTATCTATTTGTTTCCTGATTTTTTCATATTCTTGAGCTTCCAGATAGTCTTGAATATCAAGTGCTTTACCAAATAATATTGATTCTCTTTTTAAACTAAGAATATTTCCATTATATTCAACATCAAGTTGCACTGATCCACCTTCACAAACACTATTAATATTTTTGTCCACATCCTCAAGAGTCCAAGATAAAGGGAGTTCCCAATCAATATCAATGAAATATGTTCCAAGTTTCCCAAACCAAATGGGACTATTTCTTTTAGTTGCAATTAACCTTCTTGAGGAGCGGGATCTAAAAATATTCGGATACAAAACGTTATAAGCTCCTGAATTTCTTGAGATTCCCTTGCCACTAATATAGTATGTAATTACAACCGAATCTTCACAGATTTCCGTATTTATATCGGTAAAATCTATGTTTGTTAAAATATCAGAGACATTATTTTTTAGTAGATCCTCAAAATCTTCATTATCATAGGTTTGAATCATATTTTTTGCTATTGAAATTTGCCCACCTAAATATATAACTTTACACTCTGCATTATATGATCCATCTTCTTTGATTTTTCCTGAAGAAATTAACTTAATCGTTTGAATCGAAGGATCAAAAGTAGATATTTCCTGTAAATTTTCTTCAATACTACTAGAACAAACAAGTACGTTTTTTGAATGAAGATAATATACTTTCTGACCAAATGGAGAGATATCATCCGTTGGATCAAAATAGAGCCAACCATTTTCTACAGCTAGATGAGTATCAGATAATCCTACTTGATCAGCAGGAATTCCTAAAATGCAATGATTAAAATGAAAAAGTGAGGGAACTGTCGTATCAATTGGATTAATTGTGTTCACTAAAATCGGTGAAGATTGTATGCCAATAATCTTCAGCATAGAACTCATAAGAATAGCCTTGTCTTTACAATCACCAAATTTATTTTCAAAAGTAGTCCTAGCTTTTCGTGGAATAAATGATTCTTCACCAATTTCGATTGCAACATATCTGATTTTATTCTGAACAAATTCAGCAATCTTAGTAATTTTATCAAAGGTGGTTGTTTCTTCTTCAGTTAGTTCAGCTACCTTTTTTATGATAACATCATTTACAATTAATTTATCTTCACAAATGTTTTCATACCATCTTGCAATATCTTTCCAATTACTAAATTTATGTTCTTTTTCATTAGGATTATTAGTAACGCAAATTAATGATCTTGATAAATATATCCAGCTAGTTCTATAAGGCTCAACTTTCTGGTATTTCAAATTTTCACCAACCCAAGAATATGTATTATTTTGATAATCACTTATCAACGGCTCTGTTCTCCATTCAGATTTCTTGAATTCCCAATTTTTCGGAATTTCAATAGAATATTTTACATATTTTACCGGTTGTACATATTGAAATTCAAATTTTTGAAAAGTGGCTGTCCAATTATTTCTTTTGAGTTCTACTTCATAAGCTACGATTTCCCCAGGTTTTATATCAGGAAAACGATTTACTTTTGCCGTAATATCATCATAATAGTTACTATCTCCAGAAAATGAAGCTTCAATTAAGTTATTTTTATTTAGCTTTTTCCATTCATTTTTTCTTGTGTATTTCCATCCTTTAATTGAGCATTTATCATTTTTGCCTAAAAGGTAACCAATTTCTGCATTATCATCTCCATTCCAATTTAGGATTTTTACAACATATTTTCGATTAATTATAATTGGTAAACCTCCAGCTCTGCTGGAGGACTCCTAAAGTTTGACTTT
>JAIORE010000448.1 GCA_021108315.1 Candidatus Cloacimonadota bacterium | reverse complement strand
TTTTAAAAATCACCCTTTATTGGGTACAAAAAAATATATTTAATAGTAGGAGAAAAAATGCCTAAAATAATAACTGCAGAAGTTGCTGCAAAAATGATTAAACCAAAAGATCGAATTATGTTCGGATCATTTCTGGGAGTTGGAGCTGCTCAAGATCTTATTGATGCTCTGATAGAAGAGGGAACAAAAGATATTCATATGATCGTGATCGCTACAGATTTTCACGATATGGGAGTAGGAAAAATAATCACAAGTAAGCAGATAGGTTCTATTCAAACTTCCCATATTGGCACAAACAGATCTACTCAAGAGCAGATGAAATCGGGAGATATTGATATTGAACTAATTCCTCAAGGTACTTTGATGGAGCGAGTCAGATCTGCCGGAGCAGGTTTAGGTGGAATTCTTACTCCTACTGGCATTGGAACTGTGGTAGAAGAGGGAAAACAGGTCATTGAAGTCGAAGGGAAAAAATTTATTCTTGAACTACCCATAAGTGGAGATTATGCTTTCATTAAAGGAAAAAAAGCAGATAAAAATGGGAACACCGTATATTATAAAACTGCCAGAAATAGTAACCCCATAATGGCAACAGCTGCCAAAATCACTATTGTACAGGTTGATGAAATTGTAGAAGTTGGTGAAATTGATCCCGAAGATGTTGTAACTCCCGGGATTTTCGTAAATTATATAGTAAAAAAAATCCCAAATAAATTAAAAAAAGAGGCATAGATGTTAGATAGAGCACAAAAAAATATTTTAATTGGAAATCGTATAGCTCATGAGCTTAAAGACGGTGATTTTGTTAATCTAGGCTTCGGTTTCCCTTTAGAAGTTGTCAATCATATCCCAGAAGGAATTACAGTATATTTTCAATCTGAAAATGGAATGTTGAGCGTTGGTCCTGCTCCAAAACCAGGTGAAGAAGATCCAAATTTAATAAATGCCGGTGGTGGGTTCGTTACCGAAAATATTGGAGCATCTTATTTTGATTCCTGTCTTAGTTTTGCCATAATTCGGGGTGGACACCTTGATGTAACTGTTCTGGGAGCTTTACAAGTAGATCAACATGGAAATCTCGCCAATTGGATGATTCCCGGCAAATTAGTTCCTGGAATGGGTGGAGCTATGGATTTAGTTTGTGGCACCAAAAAAACTGTGATTGCAATGGAACATTGTGATAGAAAAGGTAATTCTAAAATTTTGAAACAATGTAATTTGCCACTGACAGGAGCTGGAAAAGTGAGCTTGATAGTTTCTGATATGGCTGTAATCGAAGTTACAAAAGATGGTTTATTACTTAAAGAAATTGCATTTTGGACAAATCTGGAAGATGTAATCAAAGCTACTGAAGCAGATTTGATCATTTCTGATGATTTAGGAACTTTTGGTGGACATTTGTTTTGATTAGTTTAAATTCTCTTGCAAAGTCGCTAAGATGCAGAGTTAAAATGAAAATTATTTGATGATCCTGAATTGAAAAGATTTAAACCGATAAATTATAACTTAACGTTTCCCACTTCGCATTGAATTTATCTAATTCTTCCTCAATTCTTCTCCATGCACTAAAATTATGCATTGTTCCAATAATTTTATCTTTTAGTAGATTTAAGTGCAGGGTTAGCTTCTTTTCTTCTTGCTTTTCTTATGTTCCTTCTCTTGAATTTAAGAGAAGGAAAGCAGGATGAGTTCTAATTAAAAAACAACAATTCATAATAGCTTCTCAATAACTTTGTTAATTAAAATTCAGATATGCTTTTTCTCTCATAAGTTAAAGAACAAGATCGAAGTGGAAAATGTTAGTTATAACGATTATGAAAGTGTTGAAGAGTATTAAATCGCAACACTTTCATAATATAGAATGTACACCATAAATTATTACCTCAATCCCATAGAATATATATTTTCATAAAATAAAGGATATTTCTAACAATACTTTGACTATTATATCCAATAATCATTTACGATTCAAATCAGATAAAAACTTATAATGGCATTATTGATGCATTATTCAATCTAAAACGGAGGTTATTATGAAAAAAACAATTTTCTTAACATTATTTTTTGTTATTTCACTTTATTTATTGAAAGCTCAAGGTTTGATTATTGACCACACTTGCCTTGATATTGAACTAATTCCTGCTTCGGTAATTGATGACATCCAATCAGATATCAAATGGCATTATGCTCATACCTCACATGGTGGACAATTGACTTATGGTTTAGAATTCCTCGAATCAAGTGATTCATCGTTAGCTTATGAGGTCGGTGATAGTTATTTACCAAATGTTGCAGGTTCTCTATGCGTTTTTGATGGACAAGAAACCGATACATACATCTCACCTGATCTTTATTGGGAAACTCCCGCAGGATTGATTCTAACGCAGAATGTTTTAGATAATAATTCCACAATAAATGTTTCCCAATGGGCATTTTGCACTCAATTGGAATACTATTCAAGTAGTCAGGTTAACGAATACCTTAGTGCTATGTCGGGGTTGGAAGCAGCAAATCCGAGTGTAACATTTATTTATATGACCGGAAATGCACAAGCAGGAGGTGCTGATGGATATAATCGTTATCAGAATAATGAAATAATCAGAGATTACTGCATTGATAACGACAAAATACTATTTGATTTTGCAGATATTGATTGCTGGTATGGTGGGGAGATGAACTCTTATACTTATAGCAGCACCGAAGTTCCATTACAGCATACCCAATATGATGGAGATATTTATGGTCATACTACCCAAGCCTCTTGCGAAAACAAAGGAAGAGCTGTCTGGTGGATGATGGCAAGATTGACTGGTTGGGAACCTGCTCCACCTACCGGATATTCCTTGTCTCACTCCTCATTTAATTTTGGTCAGGTTCAGATATTAGAAACTACTTCCTCAACTTTTACGATTACCAATGTTGATACTGTTCCAGTTGATATTGATAGCGTAATCTGTACTGATGATGGTTATTCAATTTCATATCCCGGATCAAGATTAGCCGGATTTACTCTATCAGTTGGTGAGTCTCAGGAAGTTGAGATTACTTTTTCACCAACTGAGGTGCAGATGTATCCCGGAACGGTTACGATAAATTGTACGGAATTTGGAAATTCTACTGTAACTCTTTCCGGAGAAAGTATAGATACTCCCATCGGATGTTTTCATGTTTCGGGTGATGTTAGTGGAATTTGGAATCACAGTAATATTTGTGTAGATGCTGATATTAGCGTTTCTGAAGAAAATTCATTGCAAATTATCCCAGTATCCGGAGGAACTAATATAATATTCTCAGGTCACTATCAATTCAGTATTTCCGGTCAACTTCTTGCTGAAGGAACAGAATCTGACAATATCAACTTTCTTGCAGATAATCCTACGACAGGTTGGAAAGGTTTGAGATTCTATAATTTATCAACAGACAGTTCATTAGTTTCATATTGCAACATTCAGAATGGGAATGCAACTGGAAGCGGTTATGATGGTTATGGTGGTGGAATTTTTTTAACATATTCATCAGAACTAAGAATTGAGCATTGCACAATTGAAAATAATTCAGCAATTGATGGGGCAGGGATATATATTGAAGGTTCTATGCCTGTGATGAAAAATTTGAAAGTTAGAAATAATACTGCTTCCAATAATGGGGGAGGAATTTTTTGCAATTATTCGTCTCTAACAATAAGTTACTGTGAAATAACAAATAATACAGCTAATGAAGGAGCAAGTATTTATTACTTTGGGGATGATGTCGGTAGCTCAAATTTAGTAAATTGTACTCTAAGTGAAAATAATGCATCAGTTAATGGTGGAGCAATTTTTTGTAATGATTGGGCAAATCCAATTCTATCTAATTGCATATTGTGGAATAATTTACCTAATGAAATATGTATCAATAATGGATCGGTTTCAGCCACTTATTCTGATATAGAAGGTGGATGGACAGGAATCGGTAACATCAATAGTGATCCTTTGTTCGTAGATCCTGCAAATTATGATTTTCAGCTTTCTTATGGCTCGTTGTGTATTGATAGTGGAAATCCAACCTCTCCATTAGATTCAGATGGAACCAGAAATGATATGGGGGCTATTTTTCTCGATCAATCAATAATTTCTGCACCTACTAATGTTTTGATCAGCTATTCTCCCACAACAGTGTCAATCTCTTGGGATGCTGTGCCGGGTGCTCTCTCCTATAGTGTTTATTCAAGTGAAAGTCCATTCGATTCATATTCATTAAAACAAAGTGGGATTATTGGTTTAAGTTGGAGCGAAAACCCTACAGAAATTCAGAAATATTATTATGTAACTGCTGTAAAGTAAAATAAAACTGTTGAAATCAGAATCATTTTTTAAAGGCATCGAATTCGATTCCTTTTATGTTTAGAGTATGGGGTTTTTAGCATTTCAATCGCTGAATCAAACGACCTTTGCATTTTCATCATATGTCAATAATTACTAAACATTGAAAAAGGATTCATTTTCATTCCTTTCATCTTTATTGAATGAATATCATTAAAGAATCTTTCTAAGAAAATAGGTCTGATTGGTTTAAATTTTATATTTACTGTTATCCCTGCATTATTTTTAGCGTTTGTTGTGCGTTCATTGTTTTTTCAAACTTATATTTTTCTCATTTACCATTGAGTTAATAGACAATAATTGTCGCATTAAATAAATTGATAGAATAAGAAGAATCAGGGCTGTAACAATACCTGGAACATATTCTCTTTCATATAAAGCCCAAAAAGAATGACCAATGCCATTTATCATTTCAATAACTATCCAAAACCAAATTATTCTTCGTGCATAGTTGTAATTTCTAAGAACAGGGAAGAACCAGCACCATATTCCGAAGATAAAGAACCCAATGTTGATTATTATAAAGCCTGTTTCAAGATTTTCGGAAATGAGACTATCTATAAATCTTGCTGGTGGAAAAATTTCCCAAAATTTGCCAATGTATTCTTCTACAGAGTGTAAGCCCTGAACTATGACAAGAATCAAAAAAACTATTTTATTTTTGCTATTCATAAAACTCTTTTTACAATTCTATAAGAAAATATTGTGTATTCTAATGTGTTAATTCTATACAATGATACCCAACTTCCCATCTCGTTTCCAAGCTTTGCTTAGTAACTGTCACAAAATAACATGTATAATCTATCTTTGAATTATTCCTTTCTTCTTCGTTGTAAAAATATTAAATATCTAATGATATTCGCAATTTTACGCCTTGAAGAAAGGAATAATTCTGTGCTATATTGTAAACCTTATTTCACGACAATCACTTAGTGAATTCAAGATGAAGCAGTGAATTTCTTGAGTAAGTATCTTGAATTTGGTTGGAAGAGAACTTTTTTGAACTTGGAGAAATGAATTATGATGAATATCCACTTTTTGTATTTTTTCTCTTGATGAACGTCACGCATCTTGGTGGAGTGTAGCGATGTCAGGAGCAACGATTTATTAGATTTCCTATTCTATTTTCATTGCTCAGAATTTCTCAAACCTCGCACAGAGGCAACATCGTCTGGAATAGTATCTTGCCATCCTGATCTGGTATTTTCTCTTGAATCAAACCTTTGTATATATGGCTTGATGTCAAATAAAGGCGTACCATCTAATATATCAATATCTTTGACATGAAGAATAGTATCTTTAATTTCCATCAATCGAACAAGACTCATCCCTAATTTATTGGGGCGATGTGGAGCGCGTGTAGCGAAAATACCATGTTCCTGATCTGAAAGATATGGCTTTAGACATAAACAAGTTTTCTGAGATTGATGAAAGTAATAGAACAGATAGATATGAGAAAATCCTTGCAGATTTTTCAATCCGTCAGCGTATTCTGTATCTAATTCAACTGTTCCCTTAATGTCACTGCAAAAGACAGGTTGTATTGGCGTTTTAGATATTACTTTATGGGGAGAATGAATAACGCCAATAGGATGAAAAATAATTTTGTTATCAAGCATAGAATATCCTCAAATAATTTATAGAAATCTTACGTCTTGAGTCAGTGGCGTGCCAGTTTCTTCGTGTCCACTGCATCCTATTGTTATGTTTAAATAATTTTTGTTCTTAGCAGGACTATTTTTTCATCCTGATTTTTTTTGAATGATTAAAAGCAATAATACTGACAAACAAAAGCAATAATCCGAAACTTAATAACCCTATGACGTAAATAAGCGCTCCTTCCTGCGATATACTTCTTCCAGCCATCATTACATGTACTGCGCTTAATATTTCGCTTCCTGTCAAATAATATAGAAGGTCAATTAATCCCATTAGTGTGAGAATACAGCCAAAAATCAACAAACCTACTCCAATAAAAAATAATGGTAGTGATTTTGCCATACTAATTGCCTTTTTCATATTCTTCTTTCCTTTTCATCTCAAACATAACGGTCACTGCTAACAGGAGTCGGGTTCAAACAAGACGTGAACTCATACCACGCCTGTCGGCTTCCTGTTGAGCAGATTGTTAGGTTGCACATTCATTTAGATTATCTTTGATGTCTGTTCTAACACTTTTGGATTTAAAATTGATCTCATAGCTGATTTTGCTTGATCGAAAGATTCAGTGAATAATTTCCAATTGAAAATCTTAGTAGAATTATTATAGCTATCTTTATTAGCAGGGCAATCTTGTATATCAAGCCAGATTGCCATGCTAGCTTGCCTAAATGCTCCAAGTGCTTCATACATGACTTTATTTTGTTCATCATTTAAGTAGAGAGAAGACATAACCAGAGCATTTAAATACTCATCCATTTTAGACGCGATTTTTTCTTTATACTCGTGAAGATTTTGAGGAGTAATATTTCCGTAAAAATTTGATAGCGTAAATTATAGGTGACCAAGTCACATTTTCACCAAATATCATCAAT
>JAIORE010000045.1 GCA_021108315.1 Candidatus Cloacimonadota bacterium | reverse complement strand
ATCAAAATATGAAACCAGATTTGATTGTTGAAAAGCAAACGCTACTCTGTTTTTTAGGAAATCCGAATGTAAATCAGGATTAGACCATACTTCTTGAAAATTTATTTCAGTTCCACTATTTGAATCGAAAACAATTTCACCGGAGACAGGTTTGTTGATTGCTCCAAGAAGTTCCAGCAAAGTTGTTTTTCCACTTCCGGAATTACCAATAATTGCCGTGAATTTGCTTTTCTTTATTTTAAGATTTGTTATTTTTAAAATCGTTTTACTTACATTATGCTTATTTTGAAAATTTTGGTCAATATTTAATATTTTGTATAAGTTCATTTTTATTTAATATTTAGAATTGTATATTGAATATTTGAAATTAAAATCATTTTTCCCCCATCATAAAACAGAAAATGTGCAATTAATGTGCAATCAATGTGCAATCAATGTGCAATCAATGTGCAATTAAATAATAAACGCCAACACCGATAGTTCCTGCTTTTATAAACACTTTTTTCTCTACAAGAATTGTTAGATCTTTAGTTGCTGTGTTTCGAGAGCAGTTGTTAATTTTTTGGTATTCGGAATTATTGATTCTTTGGTTTTCAAAAACATATTTAACAGATTTAGCTTGTCTATCATTTAATCCTAAAAATTCTATTTCAGATTTCGATACAGTTTTTGAAATAATTCTATTAAATCTAATTTCAACTCCATTAAATTTTTCACTGAAAATTGGTTCGGGTAATTTATATTTCTTGAATTCTGCAATTATATTGTTCGTTCCCCGTCCCCAAGCTTCAATAAAACCCGCTTTATAAAAAATATCTGCGAGTAAAATATTTCGAGGTTTAGAAATATGTTTTTGTTTTAAATTTTCAATAGTGATTCCGGGCATTAATAAACCATCATTCCAGATAATCATTTTATCATCATAAACACTTATCTGAATCGGGACTCCACAATAATCTTTATGAACAATAGCATTGATAATCGCTTCTCGAAGAGCTTCAAAAGGATAAACTAAATTATCTTTTCTAACAATTCCATTATATGATATTTTTTTATCAACATATTTGGAAACCAAAAGGTCAAAAATAGTATCAATCTGCTTAAACAAATTTCCTTGTATTATATCATCAAAAATAAGGTCTGTATCAGTTTTGAAATATCCGATTTTTATATAGGAATTTAAATAAAAGCTTTGAGGATTTTTCCCAAAAAGAAGTAATGCTGCCCTCTTGAACTTGCCATTTACAATAAGATTCAATGATTTGAGAATATGCATTGGGTCGTTTTCATTGATAATTGAAGGGATTCTGTTCCTTGCCAGATTTTTGAATTTTTCGATTGTTAAAAGATCAAGGTCTTCAAGTGAAATATCGTCTTCTGTCAATTCATCCCAAGTTTTTCCACTTTTTTTTAACAAAAAATTATGCAACGAGATTCCATTTAATTCTTGAGTTGTACTACCGGAACGAATATAGAATTTTCCTTTATATGAAACTGAAGCTTGATATTTTTCAATTTTAATCTCAATAATATCTTTATCATCTTTTATAAAATGATTTACTTCTGGATAAACTCCGAGCATATTCACAATCTTATTAGGAATATCTTCTAATAATTTTTTATAATTTTTCAAGCCAATTATTTCACCTGAATCTTTTTTACCAAGAAATAATATTCCACCAGATGTGTTTGCAAATGCACAGATTGTCTTTAAATATTCATCTTTCCATAATAATTTTAATTCAATTCCCTGATTTTCAATATTCATACTTCCTCAATTAAAAAGAGTTTAAACAGAAAGACATCCACTTTTGACCCCATTCCCAACCCTTCCCCTTCGCAAAGGGAAGGGAGCAGTTTTCCCCTTACGAAGGGGAGTTAGAGGGGTTATCTTTTCTTTTATTCTATATTTTGAATTTATCATTTCAAATTTATAATTTATAATTATTCTTAAGGCAAATCATCAGCACTTATCCAATAATAAAGTACATCATCAATATAAAAAGAAAATTTGTAAGAATCTCCTTTGTTCAAAACTTCTTGATCCAGTATTTCATATTTTGTGCGAATGTGTTGTTTCAAATCTTCGATTATCTCTTTATCCGCAGAAATCATTGGATTAAATTCCAGAATATCATTGAGATTAAGTTCTGCAAACTTACTATTGCTAGGAATACCAAAAGACATTTCGGTAAGTTCTGCAATTGTTTTTTGATTAAATTCTTTTAGACTTTTTTGCTGTTCAGGAGAGAAATTTCCAGATAATTTTCCCAGAAATTCTTTCCAACCTTCTGCCAAACGAATATTATCTGGATCACATTGCCGAAATTCATCATTGAAACATTCACCGAAAATGGTGTGCAAACGTCTCATATCATTTGCCGAGATCAAAATAACTTTTTTGAATAAAGGCTCAGATAATTTATCGCTTAATAATTTAAAACGATTTTTAATCAAGCCATTCACATATAACTGAAACCGCTTTTCTTTGATATTATCAACAATATTCAGATCGAGATTAGCAAGTTTCATCATATTGATCGTTAATTGAGAAAGATCATCACGACTGAAATCACTTCCTTGTCCAGAAATTATATTCTTATCTTCCTCAATACCTTTACCTTGGGCAATATCATCTAAATTCCTCAAGACAAGATCACTATTCCTCTCAGCAGAATTAATAAAAGTAAGTATGAATTGCTTCAAGGTCTCTTTTTTCATCAACTTTCCTACTTCGATTGGTAAGACTTTTCCAAGAAACAGAGGACCTGTCGCAGAATATTCTTTAGTAGAATTTTTTTCTAATCCGGGAATAGGAATATCAATTTTATCAAGTTTCATTTTGAGACCCGATTTTACAATCGATTTATGAATTATACGGGTATTTTGCAGATAAAAGTCATCATTAGCCTGTTTTTCACTATCATATCTCGCTTTTCGATTCACTTGAATTGCCAAAAAATTACAATTATATTTATTTATCAAACGAGCAATTTTTTCTTCATTTTGAAGTTCTTTTTCGCGATGATTTCCCACATCACTTATCAAAACCAGACAATTATTCTGTCCCGCTCTAAATCCGGTATCATCCAATCCAAGAATAATGCCGGAATACATACTTTCTGCAAAAGAAGGTTGCTTGCTCATTCCTTTTTCATTATTAAAATACTCGGCAACTTCCCAAAAACTTGAAGTAAGCTCTTTTGAATTCGGAATTTCATCATCTCCATCCCGGAAAATTACACCACCAAACTTGATATTATCATTTTCAGAAAGATTAGTCATAGCCTCCTGAATAGCTTGTGAAACTGTTTTCAAATATGGCGTCATACTATTTGTGGCATCTACTACAAAAACAATATTAGTGTACTGATACTCATTCTTAAGCTGATGCAATATCTTTTGTCCTTCAGCTTCCTGCATAGCTGTGAGCTTCTTCAAACGTGAGATATAAACATCACCAATAAATCCCACCGAATAAATATCATCACCGTAATTTTCCACAATCGGATATCGCATATTATATCCATCAAGACGAAAAGATTTCAATGCGTCAGCTTGTTGTTCTCTATCTTTTCCCAGATTTCTCAATTTGGCTTTATAATATTTATCATCAGAAAGTAATGTTATTGTCTTCTCAGAAATTGATACAATCTTTTTATTTTTCATTAAAGTTGCCAGTTTTTCTTGATCAAGAAATATTTCAGCTGGAGTACCATATTTTTTTCGCTGTTTTACTGCATCAATTTCCCAGTTTTGTTCCAAAGCAATTCGATGGTTCCAAGGAGTAACACTCGAAGCAGGAATCCATCCTAAAATAATTACTTCATTCGCTTGCTTTATAGTTTCCAAATCTCCTACAGAATACAGCAGGCTTTTGCGAGCAAGCAGGAACATAGTTGCAGATTTTGTCATTGTTTTATTAGTCTTTAACACAAAATAGATATTGAAAACCCGACTTGTATCTCGTTCTGCATAAGAATCTGAAGGTCCGCTACGATAAGCCAAACTATTCAAATTATCACGATCCAGAATCTTTTCGATTTGATCAATACTATTGATTACCAACGCTTTTCGATAGATATGATTTTTATCTTTTAGAGAGTGCTTACTAAGAATTAAATTTCTCTTATGAATCCAACCATACGATGTGGCAATCTCCTTTTTGTGAAATTTTCCTCGTTTCAAATTTCCCTTGGCAAGAAGCAAATAATCATCCTTTTCTGCTGCTACATAAAAAGCTTCCAAAAAATGAATTTTTGTTAGTTTTTTTGAATCAAAATCTGAGTTTTCATAAGTAATATTATTATCTCTATCAGATAAAACTATCCAAAGGTCATGGGAGAAATCGTCTTTATGGGATGCTGAAATATCAAGTTCATCTGTGATGACTGAGTATTTTCTGGGCATTTTCAAAGGTTCAGGATATTTCCTGATATTGAGTTTATTTTCAAATTCTGATTTTGCAAATAGCGGTAATATTATTATAAAAGTTGCCAAAAGTGTAAATATTAATTTCTTCATAAATCCTCGAATTATTTTATCCACTTATAATTTATTTTCATTCTTTCTAAATTGATTGGATTTTGTTTATTTTTTTGAATGTGATAGATCATAGAAACATTTTTTTCTTTCAAATTTTTAGAAATATCCTTATTAAAATCATTAGTTATTATATCTACATTATTTTTAGATGAAATAGATTTGAGAGTTGCTTGCGACAAAAATAGATGAATTTCCGGAAAATATTGCTGATTCCAATCTGATTTTAACCATTTTTCTCCAATTGGAAGAATATTTTCTAACCTAACTCCTGAAGAGGTAGGTAACATATATATAGTATCCCAAATAAAATCTTCAAAATCTCGATCATCCATTGTATAAAATTTCCCGAATAGTTTTTCACCAGAGACATAGAAAATGCCATATTTATCCTTAATTTTTATCTGCTTCTTTATATGCTTGATAATTGGTTCAACTCCCACCCATTCAATCGGAGCGATCTCACTTTTATCAATAAAAATTATGGGAATCTTATCTAATTTTTTTATTGAAAGCTTGATATTTTGTTTTTTAGGTTGCAATTGAACAGAATAATAATTTCCAAATAGGATGTCATTGATAGAAAATCCTTTGGGAGGATGAAAACCCAGTTCGAGCTCTGAATCGCTATTTACGTCAATCTCCTTTGTAATTTTTGCATTAGAGATGTCCAAAAAATCACGTATTTGTAAGTTGTTAGAAAAGTTGCTTTCTATAAAGTATTCAAATTGTACTGTAGTAACATTGATCTTCTCAAAATTTTCTTTTTTAGGAATTATACTCAATTTTATCTTTTTCTTTTGCTTTAATTTTTCTATTTCTAATAGTTTTTGTTTTTCTTTTTCTGCTTTTAATTTTTCAAGATACAATTCTTCTTGTTTTTTTGCTTCAATTTTAGCTTGCTCTTCTTTTAGTTTACGCTCTTTTTCAATCTCAGCCAGTCGTTCTTTTTTTCTTTTTTCAGCTTTTATTTGCTCTTTCCTTTCTCTTCTTTCTTTTTCAGCTTTTAATGTTTCCAAGCGTAGTTTTTCTTCTCTTTCAGCTTTCAGCTTTTCTTCTTTTTTGGTTTTAAGTTTTTCTAAACGTAATTTTTCTTTTCTTTCTTCTTCCAATTTGCGAACTTTCTCTTTTTTCTCAGCTTCGATTTTTGTTAATCTTTCTTGTTCTTCATTTTCAGCTTTTAGTTTTTCCAATTTTTGCTTTTCTGTTTTTTCTTCTTGCTTTTGCTTTTTGGCAATCTCTAATAAACGCTCTTTTTCCTTTTTTTCTTCCTCAATTTTAGCTAACCTTTTTTTTTTCTCTTCTTCTGCCCTTAATTTTGCTTGTTTTTCTTTTTCAGCTTTAATTTTTGCTTTTTTCTCTCTCTCCTCTTTTTCAATTCTTAGTTTTTCAAAAAGAAGTTTTTCCTGTTTTTCAGCCTCTATATTTGCTTGTTTTACCTTTTCTTTTCGCTCTTTTTCAATTTCGAATAAACGCTCTTTTTCTCTTTTATCAGCTTCTAATTCTTCATAATTTTCTTGTTTTTCTCTTTCAGCTTTCAGTTTTTCATAATTTTCAGTTTTAAGCTCTTTCTGCTCTTCTTTTTGTTCTGCTTCAAAATCAGTCTTAATTTGATTAACTAAATAGATTTTATCAATAATATCATCTTTGGAGATATATCTTTCTTTGATATTAATTCTCGTTTCAAATAGAGCAAGTTCAGATTCATCATAAACATTAACAATATTGATAAAATAGTCAGTCAAATATCTCTTACCAAAAAAAATAGATGGTTGATTAATATTTCTTAGATTGCATAGAAAAAGTTTTATAGATGACTTTGCTATTTCATTATTATCAACATCATCAAATAAATTTTCATCATTTAGAAATAATTTAATCATCTCAATTGGGGAGTTAAGTAATTCTGAGATCAATTGGGTATCATTTGTTAGAAAGCCCAATGTTTTAAACTGTCTAATATTTGTGAGTTTTACAAGAACATTATAGGGGAGCATATCAATTTCTCTATAATAATAAAATGGAGAAACATCATTTATATTTTTCAATTTATAAAAAAAATTAAACATATATATATTTTCAGTAACTCGTTCTATTTTGAAACCAACACCCTCTAAGTCATTGATATATATTGAATTATAAAACTCTTCACCAGAAAAATATTTTAGGCTACCATATCTATTATTTTCTTTGAAATAAAGATTATAATCATATTTTTGTGAAGAGGAAATACAAAACAATTTGCTTCCGAATAGAGATAAAATTAGTATAGCAACAATTTTTTTTAACATTATGTAGAAAACTCCGATTTTTTGTTCAAAAATGTGAATTACTACTAAATGTCAACAAAAAGGATAACTATAAATTCATAAATATCTGAGACTGTTCACATCTCATGCCACTTTTTTCAATAAGTTAGCGGCAATATATTTGACGATCTCGCAAAAAGAAATAGTGCATAACTATTTAAAATAAAAGGCAGTT
>JAIORE010000119.1 GCA_021108315.1 Candidatus Cloacimonadota bacterium | reverse complement strand
CTATTATTACAGCAGATATAGTCAATATATTTTACATTATACTACAAACACACCCATTGAGAAAAAGAAATATGAACTTTTAGATCCATTGTGGTAATTTATTTTCACAATAATAATATGTTGGTAAGTTTTATTTCGCATATAATTATCGAAAAAATATCTTGCAAAAAAAAAGCAATGAAAAATATTCGTATTTCATTTTCAATCAATTTGTGAGAATTTAAAGAATAAAAGAGAGAGGTAAAAAAATGTTTGAAAAACTAAAAAAAATATTGAATAACTCCAAAGCAGAATATGCTGATATTCGATATGAAAAGAAAACTTCTACAAATATTGTTTTTAACAAAAAAGACCTAAAAACTATCGGAGCAAATTCAACTGATGGATTTGTGATTCGGGTTTTAAAAAACGGTGGATTTGCCACGATTGCTTTCACAAAACAAGATGATGCTGCCAAAGCTCTTAAAATTGCAGAGGAAAATGCCGAATTGATTTCACGAAATATCAAGAAACCTGTTAAATTTGCAGAAACTGAAGTTATAAAAGAAAATTTTTCACCAATCCTGAACGAAGATCCTCGAAAAATTTCGATGGAAGAAAAACTCGAATTAGTTCGTAAATACAATAATATTCCTTTAAAATATGAAAAAATAACTACAACTTCTACAGCATATTTTGAAGAAATTAGGGAAAAATATTTTGTGAATTCCGAAGGCTCTGAAATCAATGAGAGCCTGATTACAGTAGGAATTAGAGGAAGAGCAACTGCCAAAGAAAGAAATTTACTTCAAGATGTAAGAATTGGTTCCGGTGGAAGTGACGGATTTTATTCAGTAAAAAATCAAGAAGAAAATTTTGAACATAAAACAAAAATAGCTTTAGATTTACTCAAAGCAACTCCGGTTCAAGGTGGTTCCTACAATTGTATTTTAAATCCAAGTCTCGCTGGAGTTTTTGCTCACGAAGCTTTCGGTCATTTTTCGGAAGCGGATATCATCGAAGCTCTTCCTGCAATGCGTGCCAAGATGCAAATTGGACAAAAAATTGGGAGCGATATATTGAACATAATTGATGATGCGACAATGCCGAACCAACTTGGATTCTATAAATATGATGATGAGGGAGTTCGAGTGCGAAAAGTGCAACTTATCAAAAATGGAATTCTTTCTGGGAGATTGCATTCCAGAAGAACAGCAGCCGAATTTAACGAACCGCTTTCCGGACATATGATTGCCGAGGATTATCGTTTCTCACCTATTGTCAGAATGGGAAATATCTATATTGTACCCGGAAAAACTTCATTAAATGAAATGTTTGAAAAATTAGGTAACGGATTGTATATTCTTGATGCAAAAGGTGGACAAACAGCAGGTGAAAATTTTACATTCGGTGGACAATACGGATACATTATCAAAGATGGAAAGAAAGCCGGAATGATTCGAGACCTGAATATTTCCGGAAATTTGTATCAAACCTTAAAATATATTTCAGTAGTTGGAGATGATTTTGTACTTGGAAAAACAGGTGGTTGTGGCAAAGGACAATTGAATATTCGCTCGTGTCACGGTGGTCCGCATATTCTGATAAATAATCTTGTGGTGGGAGGAATATAATGGAAAAGTTACTCGAAATGGCAAAAAAGGTCAGTGATCAGGCAGAAGTTTATTCACAAGAAAGTAGCAGTAACTCAGTTTCATTTGAGAATGCCAAACTCCACGATATTGAATCAGATTTTTCAGCAGGAATCGCTCTACGAATTATCAAAGACGGTAAACTCGGTTTCGCATATACCAGAAATCTGAACAATCGAGAAGAATTGATAACTAACGCACTTCACTCTCTAAAAGGAAAAGTTGCCGCAGATTATCAGCTTCCTTCCTATCAAAAACTACCTCAAATTGATACTTATGATAAAAATATTGATGAAATCAGTAGCAGCAAACTTGTTGAAGAATGTAGTAGAATTGATGAAATTTGGAAAGAAAAAACCAATGCCGAAATTACAATTGCTTCTTGGACATTTACAGATGAAATGAGATTGATCAACAGCAAAGGCGTTGATTATTCCAAAAAAACTTCTGGATATGGTGTTTATGGTGGTTTAGGATTTCCCGGAGGAGCTTCTGGAATCAGCAGAAGTATCAATAATAAATCTTTCATCCCCTTTTTAGAAAATTCTTCAAATGAGATGATAATGCTGTTCAATATCGGAGAAAAAATCGTTCAACCCAAATCTGGGAAAATGAAAGTTTTGTTTATGCCCGGAAGTTTATATACTCTAAATTGGAGATTTACTACAGGCACAAGTGCTCAATCAATTTATGAAAAAACTTCTCCTGTTGCCGATAATATTGGTCAGCAAATTTTTAGTGATAAATTAACAATTTTTACAGATCCTCTAAATGAAAATTTCAATAGTGCAACTGCTTTTGATAGCGAAGGAATACCAACTACTAAGTTTATATTAGTCGAAAATGGAGTTTTGAAAAGCTTTTATTATGACCTATATTATGCTCAAAAATTAGGAGTAAAATCAACCGGACACGGCTATAAACAGTATTACTATGGGAAACCAACTCCACAGGCAGCACATTTGACATATCTTCCCGGTGATGCTTCTTTTGCAGAAATGATAAAAATGATAGATCGGGGAATTATTCTCGAAGGAGCAATGGGAGCTCATAGTGGGAATATCCCAAATGGTGATTATTCTATAGGTGTTGATCCCGGTTTATATGTTGAAAACGGAGAGATTATCGGTAGAGTAAAAGATGCAATGATTGCCGGAAATAGTTATGAAACAATGAAAAATGTTATAGCTATTGAGAACAAAGCACATAATATCGGGAGCAGAATGCCGGCAGTTCTTTTTGATAATGTAAGTTTCTCGGGGAAATAGGAGTAAAATTATAAATTATAAATTTTAAATGAAAAATTTTAATCGAAGAGAAAAACTTGAACTCAATCTCATTTTTTTCTCTGTGCTCTCTGTGGTAAAATTTTTTTGTTTTATTTCAACCAAATTAGTAGACAATTCTGATAATTTGGTTTATTATGAATTAGTAAATTTCTTGATCAAAGAAAGTTTAAATCAAAATCTACCGGAAGTAACATCTCAATATCAAAGTGATTGTTATTCTTTGGAATAGACATTTTCAAATACAGAATCAAATAAATATTTGACAGAAACATCTAATAAAAAAAATTTGATAAAAATTTATATAGGTGTATTAATGGTAACGTGTAAGAAACCGAAAAAAGAACATAAATTATTAAATATATTAATCTTAAATATAAAAATTTAAAGCATTTGAATGAACTTTCAAATGCTTTTTTTTATGGGAAAATTATGAATTTAGATAAATTGATTGAACTTGCCTTGGAAGAAGATATTTTTCAAGGCGATGTAACTACAGACAATCTGGGAATTTCTGATAAAGAAGCAATTGCTGTTCTTGTTGCCAAAGAAAATGGAGTATTAGCAGGAATAAAAGTTGCCAAAAAAGTTTTTCAACAAGTAGATAATAAAACAAAATTTACAACAAATCATTCAGATGGATATTTATTAAAAAAGGGTGATATAATTGCAAATATTGAAGGCTTTGCTTCCTCAATTTTGAAAGCCGAGAGAATTGCCCTAAATTTTATGCAACGTATGAGTGGAATTGCCACAACGACCAGATTTTATATTGAAAAAATTTCTCATACTTCTTGTAAATTATTAGATACAAGAAAAACTACCCCATTATTGAGAAATTTGGAAAAATACTCCGTAAAAGTCGGCGGAGGTTTCAATCATCGGTTTGGGTTGTATGATATGATAATGCTAAAAGAAAATCATATTAGAGTTGCCGGATCAATTTCAAAAGCTGTAGCTCAAGTAAAAAGTAATACAAATTCATACAAAATTGAAGTCGAAGTTACAAACTTGCAAGAATTGGAAGAAGCTGTGAATTGCAATATTGATCGTGTTATGTTAGACAATATGAGCCTTGCAGATATTAAAAAAGCTGTTGAAAAATTTAGTGATATTGTAGAACTGGAAGCTTCTGGAAATGTTACCCAAAAAACGATAAAAAAAATCGCTGAAACCGGTGTTCATTATATATCAAGTGGTGCGATTACTCATTCTTATAAATCTTTAGATATTAGTTTACTTTTCAAGGAGAAAGTATGAACAACGAATTAAAAACAATGTATGAGATGCAGAAAATTGACGATATTATTGCTCAAAAGCTTATTCTCAAAAAAGATTTACCACTAAAATTAAATTCTTTGAAAGAAAATATGAAAAACACAACTGAAGAATGGGAAAACCTGAAAAATACCTTAGATGCAAATCTCACAGATCAAAAAATGAGAGAACTAGATATTAAAACAAATCAAGCACAATCGGCAAAATATAAAAACCAGTTACTTACTATAAAATCAAATAAAGAATACAAAGCTTTGAATAAAGAGATATTGCATCTTGAAAAGAAAAATGCTAAAATTGATGATAATCGCGTTGAGATGATGCTCGAAGAGGAAAATCTGAGAGAACAAATCATTGTCGCAAAACAAAACCAAGCAAAAGCAGCAAAAGATCTCAAAGAAAATGAGAATAAAATTGAACAGCAAATTGTAGATGTAAATAATAATATTGATGAATTGAAATTGCAGCGCAATTCTTTAGCAAAAAGTAATCTCAGTAGGCAAATGATTTCCAGATATGCTTCATTAATAAAGTTTAAAAATAGAAAAGCAATTGTTTTTAATGAAAAAGGTGCTTGTAGTGTTTGTGGAATCAAACTTCGTCCTCAAATGATTATAGAGATCAAAAGAGGAGAAAAAATAACTAAATGTGAAAATTGTGGTAGAATGTTTGTTGCAAAACCAGAAGACGAAGAATAGAGACGCATAAATTGTACGAAAAGGTTCACGCAAAGACGCAGAGATCGCAGAGAAAATACGAAGATTTTAGAAATATAAATAAAACGTCAGAGAAGATAAAATGTCTGCCCTGCACTTACTTTGAAAGTCTGAAATGAATGTCTTACAAAGTAAGTGCAGGAAGGAAAGTCCGAACACCATAGGATGGGATACTTCCTAACTGGAAGTCGCGGTAACGCAGAGATAGCTCCACAGAAACAAACCGTTCTATTTTACATAGAATAAGGGTGAAATGGTAGTGTAAGAGACTACCGGATTTCGTTGTGAAGCGAAATGCCGGGAAAGCCTTATCCGGTGCAATGCCAAATAGGAAAGAAGTTTCGGTTTTACCGAACACGAACTGATCCGGTTCGTCATACTTTCGGGTGGGCAGCATAAATCGGTTAGAAAATAAGCTTATAAAGCGCAGCAATGTCCGATTTAGATAAATAGACATTGGTTTACTTGTTAGGTAAATCACAGAATTCGGCTTAATATCTTCTTTGACGGTTATTATAAATTTGTTGATTTGTTCATTTGGAGATTTAATCTTGAACTTCATAAGTTGTATTTGAACGAAAAGATGAAAACTATGTAGATTAAAATCTCGAGTTGAGTATTTAAGTAATATACCTTATTTCTGATAAGCTTCATTCTCGTTCCCAAGTTTACAGCAGAAATATCAAAGAATACATTACGAAGACATACTTCGTAACGAGTTTTGAAAAAAAGGAAAAAATATGCACAAAAGATGGAAAATTGCTGACCAACTTAATGTTGAACAGCTAAAATTTAAAAATATAATAATATCTGAAGTAAAATGCCCTGATATGATAGCAGAGATGTTGGTTAGAAAAGGAATCACTGATCCGGAAATAGTGAAAGATTTTTTTAATCCAAATCTAAAAGCTATTCACGACCCTTTTCTATTTAAAGATATGGAAAAAGCTGTAAAAAAAGTCATTGAATGCATCAATAACAACGATTTAATAACAATTTACGGTGACTATGATGTTGACGGAACTACTTCCACTTCTCTTTTGTATCTCGGACTCAAAAAAGTGAATGCCAATATTGATTATTACATTCCGCACCGTATGATCGACGGTTATGGATTATCTCTCAGTGGAGTTGATCAAATTAAAGACAGAGGAACAAAGCTGATTATCAGTGTTGATTGCGGTATAAACGCTGTTGAAGAAATTGAGCAAATCAATGCAATGGGAATGGAAATCATAATTACAGACCATCATAATCCTAAAGAAATTTTACCGGAAGCTTATGCAATTATCAATCCCAAAATGAAAGATTGTAAATATCCATTTCAGGATTTAGCGGGAGTTGGTGTTGCCTATAAACTTCTTATGGCTGTTTATGAAAGATTGGGAATTTTGACTGATGAAACAAAATCAAAATATCTTGATCTGGTGGCTTTGGGAACGATAGCTGATATTGTACCATTGCAAGGAGAAAATAGAATCTTTGCCAGTCTCGGTTTGGAGCACTTGATCAAAAAGAAAAATATCGGTTTGAACGCCCTGATTGATATTGCCGGTTTATCTCAAAAAGAACTTAATTCCGGTGATATTGTTTTTGGAATCGCACCTCGTATAAATGCTGCCGGTAGAATGGGAAGTGCCTTGCGAGCTGTAGAATTGATGGTTTCCAATGATGAAGAGAGAAGCTATGAACTGGCGGAAATCATTGAACGTGAGAATTCTCTTCGACAGCAAATTGACCAAAAAACATTTCAGGAAGCGTGTGATATTATTGAAAAAAAATATGCAAATATGGATGAGACCAAGTGTTTTGTTGTTTCCTCCGATAATTGGCATCCAGGCGTGATCGGGATTGTGGCTTCAAAATTGGTCGAAAAATATTATCGCCCCACGATTATGATATCTTTCAAAGATGGAATAGGAAGTGGTTCAGGAAGAAGTATTGCCGATTTTGATCTTTTTGAAGCTCTTACGCACGTAGAAAAATATGTTGATACCTTTGGCGGACACAAATACGCTGCCGGACTTCGCATTCTGATGGAATATGTGGATAGTTTTGAAAATAAATTAAGCGATTATGTAAAAGATAAAATCACCGCCGAGCAACTTGTTCCACCTTTAAAAATTGATTCAAAATTGGAATTAT
>JAIORE010000118.1 GCA_021108315.1 Candidatus Cloacimonadota bacterium | reverse complement strand
TGTACTCGTAACTACTTATATAGTAGTATGTTTTTTTGAAAGTGCGAAAGTCGGGCTAACAAAACAAACAAAAAGAGTTTTAACCACAGAGAACACAGAGAAAAATATTTAAATTTGCCACAGACTTTCACGGACAAGACACGGACTTTAAAAGTATTAACTACTGAGAGCACAGAGTAATTCTTCCCTGCACCTATGTTGAAATACTGAACTTCAACTCATTATGAGTTTACAAGTGCAGGGGAGTACGGCTTTAGCCGGGAGGTGTTTTTTCAATCTTCAATATTAAATATTAAATCCTTTCAAAATATTCTGATCTTATCCATCCCCCAATTCCATTACTGAGTTTAATCAAGCTCCATTCATTTTCTTCCCTGTCAATTTCAAAGATCATACCTTCGTGAATTGTGAAAACTCTGGTAAATTCGTCACTTGGTCCACTAAATCCGGCAGCATTGGAAGTGAGAAGAACGGCAAAATTATGGTTGTGCAATCTTTTCCATTGAACAACACTAAAAGTCACAAAAATTGCAAATAAGAATATTAAAAGAGTTGTGATAAAAACTGGTATAGTCTTTTCTCTATTTCTGTATCGTAAGATTATAAAATTTATCATAATTACAATGAGCATAAAGATAATTAAAACAATAATAGCAAGTATATTAAGATTTAGAATTTTAAGTGTCTTGTTCCAGATCGAAGTGATAAAATCATCAGTTTCAGAAAGTTGTTTATCTTTGGTCATAGCTAAGGCATAATCAAGATTTTTTTGTGCTTGTTGATGATCCTGATCAAACTTCAAACTACGCTTGAAATACAAAATTGCTCTTCCGATTTCATTCTGACGAAAATAACAGTTTCCAATATTATAATACAGATCAGCATTAACTATACTTTCATTTTCTATCTGTAGAAAAAGTTCCAGAGCTTTTGTAAAATCTTTGTTCTGATATTCTTTTATCGCATCATTGTTTATATTATCAATTTGCTTATTTGCAAAAATAGAACTTATTGCAAAAATTATTAACAATGTGATTATTATTTTTTTCATAATTTTCCTTAACCCCATCCCCAACCCTTCCCCTTCGTAATGGGAAGGGAGCTTTAAAAAATTCTCCCCTTACGAAGGGGAGTTAGAGGCGTTATTTTCTTTGAAATTCTTTACTGTATCAATGACATACGAAATATTATTTTTGATTGAATCATTACTGAATCTAAGAAAACTTATTCCTAATGATTCAATTTCATTTTGTCTTATTTCATCATAATTTTTTGAATGATTACTTAAGTGAATTTCTCCATCTACTTCAATTGCCAATTTTAATTTTGGACAATAGAAATCAATTACATATTTTCCAATACTATACTGCCTTCTAAACCTTAAATTCAAAATCTGCTTGTTTCTAATTTTATCCCAAAGAATTTTTTCACTATCGGTCATATTCTTTCTTAAAATTCTTCTTTTAGATTTTTCTGAAATTTTATTAAATATTTCTGTCATTCGTACCTTTTAATCCTATCTCCAATCATTTCCTTCGCAATGGTAAGGGAGCTATGTTCTCCCCCTTACGAAGGGGAGTTAGAGGGGTTATTTTTCCCTTTCATCAGAACCGCTGATTAAACAGATTACGCAGATTGCACGGATTTTGATGCTTGAATCTGCGTAATCCATAAATCATTGAAAATCTGTTGTTTAGACTTTCTTTGAAACTTCACTAATTACATCTTTCAATTTACTAAAATCATTCTGAATTTTATCTTTAGAAAATCCACCTGGCATAAAACGAGCCTTATTACACTCTTCAAAAAATATTCTAACCATTTCAATTAATTCAATATTTATATTTCTCTCATTCAATTTATCTAAAATCGTTTCAAATGTAGAACCACGTGCAATATTCAATTTATCAGCAATGAAATTACTTAAGCCGTTTTGGGCAAAAGTATAGAATTCAATTTTATTGGCTTGTGCGGCATTTGTAGCATCATTCATATATTTTTTAAGAATTTTTCGTGCTTGTTTTTGCCTAAGATAATCAGTATTTTGAGAAAGTTTACTCTGTTCTTTAGCAATCAAAAATGAAACAGGAATAGATAAAAAGACAATAAACCAAACAAGCCAGTAGAGGAACGAATCAAAGTATAGTTTGAAATATAAAATCTCATCATTCGCAATGATAAAACTAATATCAGATCCTTCCATCCGCACCATAGATTGAGCTGTGGAGCTTTGGATATAAATATTGTTACCTTCTGCAACATTGATATTATAAGATTTTGTTTTCTGGGTAACAAACTTACCTTGTTTTGTATCGAAAAAACTAAAAGAAACTTGCGGAATTGAAAATGTTCCTTCCTCTTGGGCAATTACTAAATATTTTATCGTCTTTTTACCAGAGATTTTATTTTCATTTATCTGAGCGGTAATTTCCGGATCCAAAAATCTCATATGCGTAATTTCTGGAAGTTTAGGTTGTTCAAATTGAGAAATATTACCACTACCGGAAATCTCTAAAGTATATGTAAATGAATCTCCAACTTTGAGATCAGTATTACTGATGCTGCTTCTTATCTTGAAATTACCGATTGCTCCATTAAATCCCGCAGGAGCTTGTGTTGGAATTTCTTTTACATTGATTTGCACTTTATCACTAGTAATTGAAAAACGTTTGGTTGAACCAAAATCAAAAAAACTTTGTGCTTGTGTTCGCACATCTATGTTCATTTTGATTGCAGGAATATAAAGTTTGCCAGTAGAAGTGGGGAAGAGAGCAACGGAAGTCAATTTCATTACATTGAAAATCTGACCTTTATATTTTGCTCTTTCAAAATTTTTATATTCTGCTTTATAAATATCTTCTTTCCAGAATCCACTGAATTTTGGCTCTTCCAAAAATGACAAATTAGATATATCGTAGCGTGTATAAACTTTGTAATCTACTGTAATAGGTTCACCGATAAAAACATTTTTTTTACTGATTTCTGCCACAATAAATAGATTATCTTCAAGTTCATCAGATGAATTATTTGAACTTTGAGAATGACGGTTTCCGGTTTTTGGAAGATTCGCAGTAGTACCTTTCACAACTTCTACCGAAATCGCCTCAGTTACAAATTTTTTATTTTTTATCTTTAGAGTTATGGGAGGAATGATAAATTTTCCGGTATTTCGAGGGCGTAAAGTATATGTGAATGATTTTGTTACACTGGAAGTTCTTTTACCATTGATAATCTTGATTGACGATGAATGTGAGGATGAACTTCCCAAATCATCAAAATTTTTTATGAGAGGAAGTTTGGGAGCACTTATTCTGTTTAATCCTTCACCGGAAACTTCTATTGTGAATTCTACAAAATCACTCAATCCAACTTTTCGATTTTTTACAAATGAATCTACAGTTATTTTGCAGAAAAGTTGTGAAAATATAACAATGAAAAGAGAGATTAGAATTATTCGTTTCATTTATTCACCACAATCTACCAATATTTCCCTGATTTATGCTTATCTGTATTTAATTTCATTTTCTCTTTTTTCATCTCTTCTTTCTCTTTTTGTAAGAGCATTTTTAGCATTTTTTCAGCATCTTCTTTCTTTTTATCTTTCTCTTTTTTCATTTTTTGTTGTTCTTGTTTTTCTTTCTCATCTTCTTTTTTATCTTGTTGCTTCTGTTTTTGCTGATCTTGCTTCTGTTCGTCTTCATTCTCTTTTTGCTCTTGTTTTTCCTGTTTTTTCTTATCTTTGTTTTCGTCGTCCTTGTCTTTATCCTGATTTTGATCTTGCTTTTGTTCTTGTTCCTGCTGACGTTGCAACATTCGAGCTGCTAATTCATAATTATAACGAGCATCAAGATTTTGAGGGTCTTCAATCAGAGAATTTCTGTAATTATTTATAGCATTTTTATAATCTTTTTGTTCAAATTTCACATTACCAAGATTTTGCAAAGTTTGAGAACGATTTTCAAAGTCTTTATCTCGCAAAGCTAAGTTGTAAGAATTTTCGGCATCTTCAAGTTTGCCAGATTTAAAAAGAGCGTTTCCTTGATTATAATGAAGAGTTCCCTCGTGAGGATTTTCTAAAGCGTTTTCCTGAAATTGATTCTCAGCTTCTTCATATTCCCCTTTCTCAAAACTCTTTATCCCTTTCATATTCTTAATTACCTTATCATAAGTAAGAAATTCGGCATTTAACAAAGTAAATCCTATAATGATGAAAATTACTACAAAATATTTTTTCAATTTGAACCTCAATCAATTACACGTTGGAATTTAGTTTTTTTCTTTATCAATATAAGATATTCAATTAATAAAATTAGCAAAGCTGGAATTAGAAAATAATTATAACGCTCTTTGTAACGAGTAAATTGACGTGAATCGAATTTACTTTTTTCGATGGAATTGATGTTTTTCATTATTTCAAAAATTTCTGCTTGTTGAGGAGTAATAGGAAAAAAGTCTCCGTTTCCGGTTTCAGCGATTTGAATAAGGGTGCTAGCATCCAATTTAGTAAAAACGATATTTCCTTCATCATCTTTCGCATAAGCGACATTACCAGATTCATCGTTAAGAGGAATTGTACTTCCTTCTGAAGAACCGATTCCTAATGAATAGAGAATTCCTCCCTCTTTTACAGCATTTTCAGCTTTTTTGATCGCCATCTCTTCCAGATCTTCTCCATCACTTACTAAAATAATGACCTTGTGTTTCTGCTGTTCACCAAATAAAGTCATAGCTTTTTCGATTGCACTTCCGATATTTGTTCCATAAGAAGGAACAGTTTCAGTATCCAAAAGGCTCAAAAACAGTTTTGCAGCACCATAATCATCTGTTAAAGGGCATTGCACAAAACTTTTTCCGGCAAATGCAATTATCGCAATCCTATCACCCTTCAATTGATCTATAAACAATGAAATCTGATCTTTTGCACGTTCCATCCGACTTGGTTTTATATCCTGAGCATCCATACTTTTGGAAACATCAAGGCAAACCACAATATCAATTCCCTCTTTTTTCACGATCTGCATCTCTTTTCCCCATTGAGGCTGCGCTAAAGCAATTATGATAAAAAGCAAAGCAATAACCAAAAGAGCATTTTTCAAACTCCAATGGAACACAGAAAATTCCTGCATAAAGAAATTATAAAAACGTTCTTCGGCAAAAGCAAGAAATCGTTTTTTTCGTCCGTGATTTATGACTCCAATTAAAACTAAGAAAGCTGGAATAATAATTAAAAGAAATAGAAAGTACGGTTTTCCCCAATGCATAATTTTTTATAAACCCTCAATAAATTTATTTTTTTGATATTCAACTGAAAACTTTAACGGAATTGTAATTTCTTCAGCTGGCTTGATAATATAATGCCATTCAAGATATTTTTCTTTAGTGATTTTAAGTTTATTACTATCTTTTTCATATTCCGGTTCAATCAATTCAATTTTTATCTCTTTATTTGATGAAATCGGAATTTGATCCCAAATTACAATATCTTCTTCGGTTTTCTTGTTGTTTTTTACAATTATCTCATACTCGAATCTTACTTTTTCTTTTTTTGATAAAACACCTTTCTTTTCAGTGAATTTCTTAATAAATTTATATTCAATATCTATTCCACTATCAACACCAAGAAAAGTCCAAAAATCTTCTGATGGAGCAGCATATTCAAAATAGCCAGAAGTTACAAAATTATCATCTAAGAATATATTTGATGAACCAGCTAAAAATGGAAATTCAGAAGAATTTTTCACTTTAGCCTTTAAAAAAGCATTCTCAGAAAGTTTAGGAACAGTAGAATAGCGGAAATTTGCCGGAAAATCATTTATGGAAATTGTTACCGAATATTCCTGATTATCTGCCAAAATTGTTTTCTCGCCGGAAATTTCAAATACTGATGAAGTGAGATTAGAATTAAATCTTGATGCAGTATTGTATATTTTTGGAGCTTTATATGTTTTTTTCCCCCCATCAACAGGATCAGAAACACTCATCCCATCAACAGAATATGTTACTTCATTACTTCTTCCACTTCTGACGTGAAATTCTCCATCAACTACAGTAACACCAGCTTGTAAAGCAATAATTTTATCAATATCTTCAATCCCTAATTCTTCAATATTTTCATATTCATACTCATAAATTTTTATTCTCCAAGGATCAAGTTCGGGATGTTCTCCCCCAATTTGAGGTTGAGCTGTAGAGATTTTCAAATTCACATCTTTCCAATCTTCACCGGTATTTTGTCGAATTTCACTTTTGTAAGTCAATTGCAAAATTTTATTATCAGATGAAACTCTAATATCGTATTTCGGTTGCCACGATGATTTATAAACTAAATAAGAAAGTTTGAGGTTAATTCTTCCTGATTTAGTTGCTTCAATCAAAACTTCAATTTGCTTTCGTGATTTTCGAGAATTGTATCCCAATTGGTTTAATTGATCTTGGATTTTCTGTTTTTCTATATTCATTTTTTTAATAATCTGTTCTTTTTTACGAATTTTTTTATTCAAAGCAGCTTGATCTTGTTTATAAAAATCTACCATTTTGCGCCATTTTAGAGGATCAAGTTCTGTTTTTTCATCTTTATTTGACGTTGAAGTTATTTTCTTCATTATATTGTTAATTACATTTTTTTCTTCGTTGATCAAACCAAGGTCATCTTGATGAATTCTGAGGTCGGTATCAAATTCCTCTATTTGGTCTATAAGTTTTTTTCTTCTTTCATCTACTTCTGCTTTTTTGAAATCGGTTACTTTCTTTATATCTTTGATTTCTGCATTTCCAAAACCTTTTACTTGGATACTTTCCTCTTCATATTTTGAAGGTATTTTGTCAAAAATGAGCTTGTGCAATCCTTTTTCTAAGGTAACTTTAGCTGTTCTAGTAATCATTGCCTGGTTCGGATAAACGACAACATCAGTAATTTTGTCTTCTAGAACAATATCTTTTGCAAAAGAAAGTGATATTGAAAAAATAAAAGTAAGTAATACTAATGTAGTTTTAATTTTTAGTAAAATTCCATCTTTTTTTAACATAATTATAATCCCTCACGGAATGTGTCAAGCAATCTTGGACATATTTTGAGTTTAATTTAAACATAATTTTCAT
>JAIORE010000370.1 GCA_021108315.1 Candidatus Cloacimonadota bacterium | reverse complement strand
ATATTAAGAGGTTAATGCTTATATATGCCTTCTTTTATTAATCAACAGAATCATGAATTAGAACAATTATACACAGATATGGGTATTTCATCAGGTTCATACTAATCAGATAGCTTAAACGACTATCTCCGTAGTAGTCCTACACTTCCAATGAAACGGTGGAAATGGAGTATGGTTTCCTGAAATACCAGTGGGATTTCCATGATGGTTTCTTTCAACTTGCTTATCCGAAATCCAAGGAGCAATCTCTTTGGTCATTTCTCTAACAGATTCAAGAGAGTGCTTCTGAGTATCAATTGATAAAAGCTGTTCCATTGTATCAATAGCATCAGAAAGGGGATAAATCTTGTTCTGAGCTGCCAGAGCTCTACAAATCTCAGAGGTGCGATCATCAAGGATTACTACTAATCGGTATCCTTTTGCTCCAGCTTTCCGGTAACCTTCCAATCTACCAAATTCTCTTACTCTGAGAGCTGTGTGCTCTGCAAGTCCCTGCCAATAATATGTGGATTTTTCACCAAGATGCTGAAACTGACTTTTTAGTTTATCTGCCAACATCTCTTTGGTAAATCCGGAAGATATTGCTTCTTTTAATGTTTCTTTAAATCCGGTTTCAATATCAGTTCCGTATTTGTTACCAATCCAAAAGAGATTCTGCTTAGTAATCATTGTTTCCAGTTTTTGTTCTTTTATTCCATATAAACCAATGGATGTATTGTGGGGAACTTGCTTCTGAACATCTTTGATACCCAGCATTATATTTCTTTGCAAAAATGCCTTTGTATCCTGCCGAACCAGCGATGCAAAATCCTCTCCGAGATTGGAGTTGATTACTTCCATTATATCATTTATGTGGTTTACTTTAATCTTTTCGTGCTTGGGTATGTCAGAGAGCATCTGAATTGCTTGCCTTGCTGAATCCTTTATCTCCTTCTTCCAAGCGTTGTTGAGGATACGGTAATAATCATACATTAATTTATCGAAATAATTCAAAAGGAAAAACTCCTAACTCTTACTCTGTTTCTGCCGACATCATATTCCGGAAACCTTTCCAAGCAACCGGCAAGAGCATCGGGACCATCAACATAACCATCCGGATAGGTTAGAAACTGGTTAATGAGAGTTGGAGTATCCTGCTCATCAGGAAAAAGCACTTTCCCGGTTTCAATAACAGTATCGGTTCTCTCAATTCGGAGACCTTTGTTTTTATCATTGTTGATTCTTTTGATGCGGTGCGAGATGGGATTGCGATTGTTTTCTTTACACCACCTGTCAAAATCAGCAAGAATCCGGTGCTGTCCGAAATTGGTTTCCATAGCAGAACGAAAGCGGACTCCGTACTTTTTTGAAAGTTCCTGATAAGCATCATAGTAATAGCTGAAAAATTTACTGTTCTCGGTCTGCCGTATCCAAACATGAATGATGTAAAAACGATTTCCATCATAACCAATGGAGATTATAGCTTTGTAACAACCTTTCTCTCCCCAAGCCGGATCAGCATACATCCAGACCTTTTTCATTCTTTTGGGTAGTCTTGGGTATTTGGAAAACCAATGAAATTTGAACATATTACCTTCAATAATCGGCTTTCCAAGAAATTCTCGTTGATAACCGGTAAGTCCAAACTTTTTCTTGAGCTTGGGTAATTCACTGGTTGGATATTGCTCTTCCCAAGCAGATCTACCATTTGAAAGTTCTACCGGAAAACGAAGTAACCTTCTACCTTCCGTAAAGAGATGTTGAATTTTATCAGGATCAAATGCGTTTTGTTCGGATTTACTTTCATCAATGATACCTTGCTGGAACTGGACTATTGCATAATTGGGATGAACAAGGTTTCCGAGCCAGATGATCTTTCCATTGCCTTTAGGATCTAAAGCTCCTCCGAGCTCCTGCACAATCTTATCCATCTTCTTTCTGCCAATACTCTGATTACCGATATTCTCCTCTTTATCAATATCATCACAGACAATAAGTCCTGGTCGGGTAGAAGTTCTGGGATTGATGCTCCCTCTAAAAGATTGTTTTATTCCTCTGGCTCTGATTCGGCAACGGTTCTGCAGATAGAAATCAGTCTCATCTCTATCCAGCGGATTTAAGCCGTCAAAATCACCTTGTAAGCGTTTATTTTGAGTAAGCTCGTTATATGTAAAAGCTGTTCTCTCTTCGGCTAAATCGGCATCTGCTGCCGTATGAATTACATATCTTTCACCTTTGATGATCTTCCAGATAGGATAGACAACTCCCATCAATACGGTTTTACCCAAACCACGAAATCCAGTAATAGAGGTAATACTACTGTAATTTTCAGTTGTTTCAAACATCTCTTTATGATCTTTAGAAAAGGGAAGTTTGAATATATGAGGGAAATAGTTTTTGCAGAAATACGAAAAAGACTCCCAGCCATCTCCAGTTGATTTCTTGATTCTGCTCTTTTGTTTGGATTTTGTATCGTTGGGAAATGGTTTTACACTGGAAGTTTTGGAAGCAATTTCTAAAAAGTATTTGTAGTCTTTTTGAGTTACCTTAACCACTGTTTGCCCGTTTCCTAAAATATTCTACAATACCTTGTTCTCCTAATATCTCTTTCTGTATTGCTCTGGCTGTGGTTTCTTCATTTCTAGTAAGGTAGAAATCCACTAACCAATCCAGAAACTTCTTCATATACTCGATAAAATCCCTAGTAGGTTCTATGCTTTTACTATAATGACGAAGCATAGAAACAAGAGATTGTAAGGCTGTATCCTGTGGTGCTCTGGCATACTCTTTAAGTGCTTTTATCAGTGCTTTTTTTACAGCTATTCTGATCTCATCTTCTAGACCGGATATCTCATCATATTCAGTATCCCATTTACCTTTCTTAATCCAGGTACGAATGGTTTTTTCAGTAACATCATAGATTCTGGAAAGTGCAGCTACATCTGTCTCACTCTTAAGATATAGTTTATGAGCAGATTCCCGCTTGAGTTTATATTCTCTTGAATTCATAATTTTGTAAGATTTTGATGAGAGCTTCTTTCTCATTCTTGGTTAAATAGCCAATACCGGATTTACCAAAGTGTTGAGCAATGAAGCTATATAGTTGCTTTTTATTCCAAGTTGAAGTTTTATACAAAGCCCATATCTTTTTGCCCTGGGCATCGAGATTTTCGTGAATTTTAAAAGTTTTACCGTTAAGAGTGCTTCTTAGATTAATAAGAGAAGGCAAGCTGAGTTTTCTCAGGGAGGTTCCATACCCTAGTTTATGCATTTCATTATGAAGCTGCTCCATTGTTATCCTGAGATCAGATTTGGCATAGATCACAATTTGTTTTCTCAACTTCTTTGCATACTCAACTTGCCTGTGTGTCATAATTATTCGTTTAGGGGATCAACCTTGTGATCATCTAAGTATTTATTAATTTCTTTTCCATGCACTCGTAACTGACCATTGTTCTTTAATCTGAATGCAGGAAGCGGATCTTCAATTGATCTGATCAATCGATATATTGTGCTGATATCAACTGAAAGTATCTCTGACACTCTCACTGGAGTGTAACATCTTTTTTCATTAAAAACCTGAACCATTTTTTTATCTCTCCTGTATTCATTTTAGAGGAGTTCGCATCAGGGTCAAACATCGATACCTAGAGTTACCACAAAAAAAGAGCAAAGAGAAACACTCCGATTTTCCGGAGTTGATCATGTTGCTCTATTACTTTCTATAATGCGCTAAAATTAAGTGACACTAGTTGAAATGGTTTATTCTGAGCCTTTCTCTGGTAGAATGCTATATACTGTTTGGTAGATGTTATCTGAATAGCTTCATCAATCAGTTCCATTGCTTCACTCCATTTCTTGTCTTTGATATTGTATCTTCGAAGTCCCAGTATTCTGCTTTTGGCGATCTCACCTTTCTTATCTACCTGAAAGGCTTCTTTGATTACAGCTTGTAGGTTCACATTGGAATCTTCACTCCAACGGATCAGGCATTCATCAATTTTCTGCTTGGTTATCTGCAGTTTTTCACTAAATTCAATTCGCTCCCGATGCCTGACTTCAATTTTGAATTTACCATCAAAGGAGATAAGTTCAGCATTCCCTTTTCACTCTTCTCCATATTTTTCTGCTGTTTGAGCTAGGTATTTATCAATATCATTTACCATTTTTACTTTTTCAGAATCAATTTTATCATGTAATCTCATCGCTTTCCCCATCACTTTATTAACAAGTGAATCTCTTTTCACTATTTGTGGATCAATTATCTTAGCTGGGTATTCTCTACCTTTAGCATCAAATAACATCTTCTCCTTTCTTGCCATAATCACTCCTTCTTTAAATTCAATTTCCTTACTTTTCAATTTTTTAATTATTGATCTATCAAACTTGCTTCCAACAAGCACTAGATCTACATTCTTTACTATCTTGTATTTTCCATTAACATAATCAACCATCCCAATTGAGCATAAGGCAACCAGATATCTGGTCACCTTTCTTCTATCACCATCCATAATCTCTTCAAGCTGTCTGGTACTGCTGTAGTTTCCGGTCTTCAATCTACGAATCATTGATTTAAGAAATTTCAGTTCGAAGTTATAGTTGTTCACCGGATTTTCTTCCTGATACTCTAGATTCCTGACAAAGATTTTGAACTTACCTTTGGTCGATATCGGTTTGATCAATTTCACAGCATGCATTTTTGCTAAAACTTTAGTAACCTGTTTGAGAGTAAGACCTGTTTCCCCAGCTACCACATCACCGGTAAATGGTTTATTATAAAACTCTATAAAATTTCTGACTTTCTTATAAAATGATATTTCCATAATAACCTCTTACTGCATTATTGCAATATGCTCTGGTTTTATCATTTGAATATTTTGTTTCTCAGCTAAACTCTCTAATGAGTATAATGATTTGATAAATTTACGAATATTACCTTTAGTCTTTTTTGCGATATGTCTGATTACTGTTTTATCTACATTGATATCACATACAGCATCACAGAGAAGTATCAAATCGTCAGTTTGAAGCGATTTAAATTCACAGAAGAAATTACAGCGATCAAAGTAATGAACATCAGCAGAAAGTAGTTTTTCTTTGGCATCTGCCATTCCTACCAATACCACGATAGATAATGTTTCATCTACAATATCTCTAATACTACCAAGTATCTTTTTATTCTTAAAAGCATAATCGATCTCATCAATAACAATAATCGTATTTTCAAAGTTCTTCAGTATTTCAAGACTGCGATGAAAGATCTCATTAGCAGTTCCTCTAACACCGATTTTTGGCATTCCAAAGTGATAGTAGATTCTTTCCAGTAATCTACCTGTAAAACTCTTTGCAGTCATTGTTGCTTCTAACCTGAAGTAGATATAATCGTTTTGGATTGCTGCTTGTCTGGCAAATCTGCTTTTACCTAATCCCGGTTCACCATAAATAAGTCCTAACCCTACCATTTCTGTTTTAGGTCGTTTCTGTAAATATTCCAAAAGCTCATTTGCTTTTTGAACATTCTGTGTTTTAGCTAATGCATATTCTTTCATCTGATCTCCTAATCTATCCCTATTCTTTTTAATATTTTATCTAAGTTTTCTAATCCCTGTTCTTCTACACTCTTCTTGATTGGAACCGTAGGTGTAATACCTGAGTTTTCCATGAAAAAAAATATTGAACTGTAATTTGTTAATTTTCAATAAGTTACAGAATTCTTAGTGTAGGGTGAACTAATAATTCTTGACATACATTTTATTAGCAGCTTAGTCGTTTTATGTAATGTTATTGGGAGATAAATTTATGAATTTTACAATTTTTTTTTGTGTATTTTAAAAAGTGACTTAACCATACACTAATTGGGATTATAAACCATTACAATCATTAAAGTTAACCATAAACCGATATTATATCATAGAAGACTTAGGTAATAGAACATTGATGTGCTGTAGTTTCAGCTAATTTTTCTAAATCGATATTCTCATCTATTGTAGCTTTATGAATAAGCATACTTGTTTCATTAAAAGCGGATTTTTTTAAATTCAATAATGGAATTTCAAATTCTGATACCGCATCATCCACTTGCTTTCTGAGTATTGCAGATTTTTCTTTTACATCCTTCTCAAGTTTTCTTTGATATGCCAATTGTTTCTTCCACTGTTTTCGTGCTAATGGTTTATCCCCTGCCAGTTTCACAAATGGATGAGTTGACTTTCTAGCTAGTGCCTGACAGATCAATTTTTCACTTTTGTCATATACAAGGATAGATCTCAAATCCATCAGATCATAACGAAGATATACCTTCTTACCTACATGTGCCATTAAATGGTCATGATAGTAGAGAATATTCGCTAGTTGAACTCCGTTGGCTTTGACGGTTCTCTCTTCAACCTTGAGCATCATGAAATTAAGTTCTGAAGATTCGATCTTGCGATCTTCCGGTACATCAGATTTCTGGAATACTTCAAGAGGAGTCTTCCCAGCTAATCCTCCATGTGGTGTTTTGCCATAGAATTCCTGAAAATAGACTGACATCAATTGTTTTGCATGATCGATTGTCAGTGGTTCTCGTTTCTTCAAGCTTCTTATCCATTTTTCATTTCGCATAAGAAATGCTGGTTTATCTGCAATGCTTGATCCTCTAAACGTATCCATGTATCGTTCAAAATCTTCCTGGAATGTTCTGAAAAATCTCTCCACTACCTTAGCTCTGGCATTATAGGGTTTGGCAAATTCAACTTCAATATCCAATCTTGGAAATATTCCACATAGTTCTTTTTCAAGATCGTGCTTTTCCCATTTCTCATGGAATAGTTTTGATTTGAATGCTCTACCATTATCAAGATAAACAAACTTAGGTCTTCCTCCCCAATTCAAAATACCATTTCTAAGAGCTAGGAGAATATGTTCTGAATCTTCAGTATTAGCAATCGATGCACCTACAGGATATCTACTTCCCCAATCAAAGAATAGAATCAACATCATCCGTTTCGGTTTTCCACTAACTGGATCGATAATATCAAATGCCAGTTTGTGACCATCGGCAACCCAGACATCACCAACATTCAAGCATTCCTCAGTAGAGTAGAGACAGGTTTCCAGATATTCCATATAAATTTAATAGTTGTTCTC
>JAIORE010000298.1 GCA_021108315.1 Candidatus Cloacimonadota bacterium | reverse complement strand
ATGGCGAGATGACGTGGCACGCCGAACGTTACAAGCAATACATAATACAAAGTAGAGTTTTTTACTTTCATTTGACATCAGATAGCATATAAAATCTATAGTGAACTTAAAAAGAAAAGAAAAATAAACAGGTAAAATATAGAATGGTAAATAAAAATGTAGTAATTGATAATTATTCAAAAGGAAAACTTTACGAATACTTAAAAAATAAATTAGGAACTGGTACAAAAGCCTCATTTGTATCAGCTTATTTTACTGTTTATGCGTATTATTATTTGCGTGAAGAACTTGATCAAATTGATGAACTACGATTTTTGTTTGGTGAGCCAAAGTTCATAAAAAAAATTGCTAACGAAAATAATTATCGACCAATTGAAATTGAAGATAACTCTTTGATAATTCCTATAACCGAGCGATTGGAGCAAAAAAAAATATCACGATTTTGTGCTCAGTGAATAAGAGAAAAAGTGCAAATAAAATCAATTAAAAAATCGAGTTTTCTTCACGGAAAAGCATATTGTATTGAAAAAAAATATTCTGACAGAAAAGTTTTTGACGCAGTTATTGGAAGCTCTAATTTTACATACAGTGGTCTAGGTTTTGGTAAAAATCCAAATATGGAACTAAATCTTAGAATGAGTGACGAACGGGATGTTCAAGAGGTTTTGGACTGGTTTAATGAGATTTGGGACAACGAAGAATTAGTCGAAGATGTAAAAGACAAAGTTATAAAATATATAGAACAACTTTATGCGGAAAACCCACCTGAATTTGTTTATTTTAAATCATTATTTCACATATTTGAAGATTTCCTTAATGAAGAAAAGCAAGACTTTATCCTAAAAGATCAAACAGGATTTCTTGAAACTGAAATATGGAGTTCACTATATGAATTTCAGAAAGATGCTGTAAAAGGTGCAATCAATAAAATTAACCGTTTTGGTGGTTGCATTATTGCTGATAGTGTTGGTTTAGGAAAAACTTATGAAGCTTTGGCAATAATAAAATATTTTGAATTGATAAATAGTAGAGTACTGGTTCTTTGCCCTAAAAAATTGAGAGAGAACTGGACACTTTTTAGAGAAAATTATGATATTAACCCTTTATTAAAAGATAGATTAGGCTATGATGTTCTATCTCATACAGATTTAAGTAGGACACAAGGCAAAACGGGAAACATCGAATTAGATAAGTTAAATTGGGGCAATTATGATTTAATTGTTATTGATGAATCTCACAATTTTCGCAATAACAGGCGAGGAAAAGAAAAAGATGGAATAAAAAAAATTACTCGTTATGAACGTTTGATTGAAGAAGTAATAAAAAAAGGTGTTAAAACAAAAGTATTACTTCTTACTGCAACACCCGTAAATAACTATTTAAAAGATTTGCGTAATCAAATATATCTAATCATTGAAGATGACGATAGATCTTTTGCTGATAATTTAGGAATTATGAGCATTGAGCAAACAATGAAAAATGCCCAAACCAAATTTCAAAAATGGGCAAATGAAAAACAAAAAAATAATTTACACTCTTCAAATCTAATGGAAAATCTTGATTCATCTTTTTTTAAATTACTTGATGCAATCACAATTGCTCGTAGCAGAAAGCACATAATCCAATACTACAAAAATACAATTGCAGAATTTGGTAAATTTCCTCACAGAGCAAAACCAATTTCAGTTTTTCCAGAGATAGATTTATTGGGTAAATTTCCATCTTATGATAATTTGTACAAAGATATTACAAAGTTTAAACTTTCAATATATATACCTTCAAAATATTTGGAAGTGAAATTCCGAAAACATTATGATGTAAAAGGAATCAGAAAAGATAATTTTGATAATCAAGCAACTCGTGAAAAATTCTTAATTGCTATGATGAGAATTAATTTCTTAAAAAGAATTGAAAGTTCAATAAAATCATTTGAAATAACAATTAAACGTACAACTGAAAAAATAGAAAAATTGATTCACAAAATTGAAGATTATCAAAATAAAAAAGATTCAGGTGAGCTTTATCAGCTAGAGATGCAGATTGATTTTAATTTAATTGAAGATGATGATGCTGAACAAATTAAAGAGATGCTTACAGTTGGGAAAAAACTTAAATTTGAGTTGAAACATCTAAATCTGGAACGATGGATAAAAGATTTAAAAGCAGACAAAGATCAATTGTCAAAAATCAGTATAGAAGCGGAACAAATTACACCTGAAAGAGATGCAAAACTTGATGAAGTAAAAAAACTTATTAAAAATAAAATTGAAAACCCAATTAATAACAATAATAAAAAAATAGTAATTTTTACTGCATTTGCAGATACTGCTAATTATCTTTATGATAATTTGAATGAGTGGTTCAAAACAGAATTTGGACTTAATACTGCAAAGGTTTCGGGTGGAAAAAAGAATAATCAATCCACTTTTCAACCTAAAGGATTTATCAAACAAACAGAGTTTAACTCAATTCTCACAAATTTTTCTCCGATTTCTAAAAATAGAGATAAGATGAAAAATATGCCAAAGTCTGGTGTGATTGATCTTCTAATTGCTACAGATTGCATCTCGGAAGGTCAAAACTTGCAGGATTGTGATTGTTTAATAAATTATGATATTCATTGGAATCCAGTAAGAATTATTCAGCGGTTTGGACGTATTGATAGAATTGGAAGTAAAAATGAGACAATTCAACTAATTAACTTTTGGCCAACTGATGATCTAAATAATTATATAAAACTCAAAGACAGAGTTGAAGCTAGAATGGCATTGGTAGATATAACTGCAACTGCTGAGGACAATCTTTTGGAAACCAAACAGATTGAAGACCTTATTGAAGAGGATATAAAATACAGAGATAAACAACTTATGAAACTCAAAGATGAAATATTGGATTTAGAAGATATGGATGAAAATATTTCATTAACAGATTTTACACTTGATGATTTTCGTATTGAACTTTTAAATTATATTCAAAATAACCGTAAAAAACTTGAAGAAGCTCCTCTAGGGCTTTATGCTGTTGTTCCGTCTGCTGATAATGAACTTTCTTATATTGATAATTCTTTATTCAATCTCAATGCACAAGATATTATTAAGCAGGGAGTTATTTTCTGCCTTAGACATAAAACAAAACATCTCAAAAATGACAAAGTAAATCCGCTTGATCCGTATTTTATGGTTTATATTCGGGAAGATGGAAATATAAGATATAATTTTACAAACATTAAGCAAACTTTAGATATTTTCAAACTTCTTTGTGAAGGGAAAAAAGAAGGAATTGAAAAGTTATGTAATCTCTTTAATGAAGAAACCAAGCAGGGAGAAGATTTGCAGATGTATTCTAAATTATTAAAAAAAACCTGCAAAGGAATTATGCATCAATTTGAAAAACGTAATACAGCAAGATTATCTGTTTCGAGAGATGCTATTTTAATTTCTCAAAATGACAAAGCAACTGATATGAAAGATTTTGAATTGATAACTTGGTTAATAATTAAATAGACTGATTTATTAAAGATATAATTTTGATTTTGAAATGAATTCAAGATGAAGTATTAGATCTCAAATTGTGATCTTAAAAAAATATACAGTAAGGTATCGCAATTTGCGATACCTTACAAAACGAATGAGGTTTTTATGGAAAATGAGATTGCAGTTTTAGATTCCCAACAAATTCAAAATAAAATTTATACAATTCGCGGTGAGCAAGTAATGTTAGATAAAGATTTGGCTGTGCTTTATGGTGTAAAAGCTATCAGATTACGAGAACAAGTTAAAAGAAACATTGAAAGATTTCCCGAAGATTTTATGTTCCAACTATCAGAAGAAGAAGTTGATTTCTTGCTATCGCAAAATGCGATACCATCCAAAAAGCAACTTGGTGGTTCATTACCTTATGTTTTTACCGAGCAAGGTGTAGCAAGTATTTCAGGAGTGCTTACAAATAAAACAGCTATTGATATAAATATCGAAATAATGAGAGCTTTTGTAAAAACGCGAAGATTTTTATATTCGAATGCTGCAATCTTTACACGAATCGATTCAGTAGAAAAAAACCTACTCGAATATAAAACAGAATCCGACAGTAAGTTTAACAAAATATTTGAAGCAATTGAAGAGAAGGAAATCAAACCCAAGCAAGGCATTTTTTTTGAAGGACAGATATTTGATGCTTACAAATTTGTATCTGATCTTTTCCGTTCTGCAAAGACTTCGATACTCATTATTGATAATTATATTGACGACTCTGTTCTCTCACATCTTACAAAAAAGCAGAAAAATGTAAAAGTCACAATTTATACAAAACATATTTCTAAAGTACTAAAACTTGATATAAAGAAATTCAATTCACAATATGCAAATATCACAATAAAACAATTCTCAAAATCTCACGACCGTTTTATTATCATTGATGAAAAAGATATTTATCATTTTGGTGCATCACTTAAAGACCTTGGAAAAAAGTGGTTTGCTTTTTCAAAATTCGAGAAAGATGCATTAACCATTTTAGAAAAAATTAAAAACTGACATATAAGAGGATGCTGAATGAAAGAAAGAATTAAAAATTCTATCCAAAAATTTGAACTTCAAGATTTCTACAAATCAAGCCTAAATTTTTTCAACACACTCGGTTATGATTCTGATAAACGAGTAAAACTTGAAACTCCGAATTTTGAAAACTTTATAGAACAGTTCCCACCTTATGCAGAAAATAAAAAAAATGATAATGAAAAAGCTTTTGTTTCAGATTGGGAAGAGATTCAGTTTCTATTTCAATTAACGAATGAAGAACTTAAAAACTCTTAACAACTTTCACTTTTTGACTCTAATAAAGTAGATACTGGAAATATATATCTACAATCTTATCTTTTTGTCAGTATTGCTCTTAAAAAACAGAATTATAGAAAAACTGATCTGGTAAATATTACAAGACAGATAAATAAACCATTTCTCCAACCTGTGATAATTCTTTTTCATTATGATAATCAGCTTTGTCTTTCTGTAATTGACCGTAGAATGAATAAAAAAGATTCATATAAAGATGTTCTTGAAAAAGTAACTCTAATTAAAGATATAAGAATTGACCAACCACACAGAGCACATATTGAAATTTTACACGATTTACATTTATCCAATCTACAGATAGAGAATTTTGATCAATTACATAAAGCTTTTAAAACAGTATTGAATACGAAAGAATTGAATAAACGCTTTTACACAGAGTTATCCAATTGGTATTATAGAGCAATGAATGTTTGTGAATTCCCAAATGAAATTAATGAACCAAACATCAAACAAATATCTCTTATTCGCTTTATTTCAAGAATTCTATTTACTTGGTTTTTAAAGGAAAAAGGACTCATACAAGAAGAAATATTTACTCAATATTTTTATGATAGAGAGATTAAACCGGAAACTGACACAATATCTTCCAGATACTACAAAGCAGTTTTGCAAAATCTTTTTTTCGCAACTTTAAATTGCAAACTACCAGATAGAGATTTTCAGGAAGAATCTGCAAATTATTACAATAAACAATATATGGTTTTTAATAAATACCGTTACAAAGATTACTTAAAAAATCCAAATCAATTTCTAGAATATTTCAATAAAATACCGTTCCTGAATGGTGGTTTATTTGATTGTCTTGATTATGAAAATGAAAGTAACAAACGAGTTTGTGTTGATTGCTTTTCAAATAATAACAAATTTAGACAAAAGTTATCTTTTCCTGATTCTCTGTTCTTTCAAACTGATTCAATTGATTTTAGTGTTATTTACAACGACAAAAGAAAAAATAATGTGGCTGTAAAAGGACTTTTTGACATCTTTAATGAATACAAATTTACCATTGATGAAAATACGCCAATTGAACAAGAAATTGCTCTTGATCCCGAACTTTTAGGACAAACTCTAGAAAACCTTCTTGCTTCCTACAATCCAGAAACACAAGCAACTGCCCGAAAATCAACAGGTTCATATTATACACCGAGAGAAATTGTAGATTATATGGTTGATGAATCTCTGATAGCTTATCTTACTCAATATCTCAAGGATAATGATGAAAATCTAAAAAATATGGATTCTCTGAATGAATTGCTCAGAGAAACTTTTGCTTATACAGAAAAATCGCATCCTTTCGATGAAAAAGAAGTTGAAACAATTATTGATGCTATTTTTCAACTCAAAATGCTTGATCCTGCTTGCGGAAGTGGTGCTTTTCCGATGGGAATTTTATTGAAAATGGTTTATGTGTTGGAACGAATTGATCCTGATAACAAAATTTGGAAAAAAAAATTACTTGATAATATTCCCGATGAAATGAAAGCTTATATCAATGTAAATACAGATAATTTTTCACGAAAACTTGGCTTAATATGGAATTGTATTTATGGTGTTGATATTCAAACAATTGCCATTCAGCTCACTAAACTTCGTTTTTTTATTTCGTTGATTGTGGAAGAAAATGTAGATTGGAAAAATGATGATAATTTCGGAATTTTACCACTTCCTAACTTAGAGACAAAATTTGTTGCTGCTAATACTTTAATAGGGATTGAGAGACCTGCACAAATGTTACTTGGTGAAAATCAAAGAGTAGAGATTGAAAAAAAAATCAAATCAAACAGGTTAGAATATTTTAGTGCAAATAGCAGAAAAGAAAAAAAACGCATTAAGGCAAAAGATAAAAAACTGAGAACTGAACTTGCTGAAGCAATGAAACTTGGTGGTTTTAAGGATGAAGTTGCCGAAAAAATTGCATTATGGAATCCTTATAATATTAACCATTCCGCTGATTGGTTTGATCCTGAATATATGTTTATGGTTATAGGTGGTTTTGATATTGTAATTGGGAACCCACCGTATATTAACGCAATTAATCTAAAGGCAAATTCACCTTCAATAAGGAAAAATATTTTAGAGAGCGGGCAATATCTAACACTATTTAAGAAATGGGATATTTACATCGTTTTTATAGAAAAAAGTATCCAAATTCTATCTAAAAAAGGTATTTCAAGTATGATTGTACCGTACTCTTTAACAAATCAGTCTTACGAGACTGTTCAACTGCACTCTCACTATTAATCATTCTTTATAGTTTTTCTTACA
>JAIORE010000253.1 GCA_021108315.1 Candidatus Cloacimonadota bacterium | reverse complement strand
GCGTATTATAGTTGAAATGTGAATTATAGTCTGGCGTGGCAGAAGCTGCCCATTATACCCAAAAGAGAAAAATTCAAAAGAAAAAGAAATCACAAAAATAATTTTTGAAAAATTTCTATACAAAAAAAGTATGTTAAACGAATTTGAATAAAAAAAATGGAGAAGAATTCAAATAGGAAAAGATAGAAAAAAGAGCAATTTTGTTACACTCTTTTCAAAACAGTAAAAAGTTGAGTGAAATATTGATGACATACGTCTGGATAATTTTGATATTTCAATCGAAAATAAATCAGGATAAAGAAAAGAATGATTGATTTTTATAATATAAAGTCTTTTGGTGATATTGCAGAATTTCATAATATAATGCCTTTGGTAAATATCCCTTCTGTCTTACAAAACGGAATATTATCCAACAAAAAAGCAGAAAAAATCATACACAAATCAATAGCTATGAATGAAATACAAAAACGAAGAAGTAAAGTCCAAGTTCCAAATGGTTTGTACCTTCACGAATATTCAAATCTATATTTACACGCTCGAAATCCAATGCTGTATGTAAGAAATTCTGAAGAAATATGTATTCTTAGAATTGGTAAAAGTATATGTGATTTACAAAAAATTGTTTTTGCAGACAGAAATGCATCAAGCGATTATGTCGTTTTTCTTAGTAAAGATCAAGTAAATTTACTTGATTATAAACTAATTTTTGCTCAGAATTGGACAGATGATAACCAATTTGAATATTTTGAAAAAAAATCTAAAAAATGTGCTGAATTATTGATACCAGATAAAATTGATTCTAAATATATCTTAGGAGCTTATGTAATAAACGAAAAAGTAAAAGAAAAATTGCAAAAATTAGGGTTTGTAAAAATGATTACAGTAAATAAAGAAATATTTTTTTAAGGTTTAAATTATGACAAAAGTATTAATAGGTGATTTATTTGAAAGTAAAAAGAAAGTTTTAGTAAATACTGTGAACTGTGTAGGAATAATGGGAAAAGGTATAGCTAAAATATTCAAAAAAAAGTTTCCAGATATGTTCTACGATTATAAAAATCGTTGCCAAGAAAAAAAAGTAAAAATCGGAGAACCTTATTTTTTCAGCGGAAAAAATCTATTTTCAAAAATAGAGATTATTAATTTTCCCACAAAAAATCATTGGCGATCACCTTCTAAACTTTCTGATGTTATTCTTGGATTAGATAATTTTATTTCACATTATAAAGAATGGAAAATTTCATCAATAGCTTTCCCACCTTTGGGTTGCGGAAATGGCGGTTTAGAATGGTCTGTAGTCGGAAAAATAATGTATCAAAAATTATCTGAATTGGATATTGATATTGAAATTTATGCTCCTTACGGAACACCGAAAAAACAATTAACAAAAGAATTTTTGTCTCAGCATCAATCAGATATTGATGTTCAGATTTTTGGAGAACAACAGAAACAAATAAAGCCAGAATGGATTCCATTAATTGAATGTGTTTTCAATTTGCAATCTGCTCCTTACAGTCCAAAAGTCGGAAGAGTCATTTTTCAGAAAATTGCTTATGTAATGACTGAAATGGGAATTCAAACAGGTTTTAATTTCAAACAAGGGACTTATGGTCCTTATGCACCAGAATTAAAGCAAGCTATGCATATTCTTTCAAATTCAAATATAATAAAGGAAGAAAAATTAGGACAAATGACACATCTAATAATTAATGATGATTATGAAAAATTGAGATTGAAATTTAAATCTATTATTAAACAAAATAGGAAAAAAATAGAAAAAACTTCTGATTTATTTCAAAGAATAAAAAATACTGACAAAGCTGAAGAAATGACAACTGTATTTTATTCAATCCGTAAACTAAAACAAGAGAAAAATGAGATCAGTGAAAAAGAACTCCTTGATTATGTATTAAGTTGGAAAAAACACTGGAATAATTTAGAAAAACAACTTTCCTTAACTTCAACAATCCGGAATTTGGTCATTCTAAAATGGTTAAACGTAACTTATAGTAAAAATATGCCTGATATGGAATTTCTATAATGCTGGAAATAATATAATTTTTTGACTTTTCAAAAACCTAAACTTATCAAAATTTTGGAATTCAGATTATTGATAATGGTGTTTTGTTAAAGATATTTTGGGTATAACAAGCAGCTCAGTGCTAAGATTGAGAGAAGATGTGAAAGAGCACCGCAGCTGCCATCCATTAGGTGAAATCTATATTATTTTAAGAATAAAATAAGGAGTAATAATGCCAGATAATGATGGAGGTTATTATGCAATTAAAGGTTTTGAATATCAAATTGATAAAGCTCTTTTAGAGATATTAAATTCACAAAATGATAATGAGCCAATTAATATTGAGCAAATACAAGATATTGATTCCAATAATTGGGTGATTCAAGTTAAATATAAGGAATCAACTAAACTTGTACCATCAACGATTAGAATGCCAATTGTTCAGCTTATAGATGAATATCAGCTTAACCCAAAAAAAATGTATTATCTTTACAGTTATTTTGGTGATTTAAATGGTTATGATGACTACTTTGGTTCAATGACTATTAAACAACTAAATACGATTTTAGGAATTAAAAAAAATGAATATTCAGAAACTATTAAAACTCAATTTTTATCAATGTTTAAAATGATTAATGCCCCAAAATTCCAAGAACAATTTAATAATGTTATTGAGGCTATACTAAGTTTTCAATTTTGTAAAAATTATGATGAAGCAATATTCTATTATTCAAATCTTGTTGATCACATTAGAAAGAAAATAGTATTAAATAAATCCAACAAGTCCTTTTTAAGAACCTGTACAAAAAAAGAAATTATTGAGTTAATACGTGAACATAGACATTTGATTTTTAATTCTGCTTATTTAGAATATTTGGGGGTAGAACTGTACTTAAAAAAAGTAAAAAGATTATTTATAAAACCTAATAAACGTAGAATAAGTATCGTACATTTAGGCAATATTTCTTTTACTCCTGAAATATCAATAGAAAAAATGATTTTAGACATTGTCGAATCATATTATAATAAAGCAATTTTTGATATAAAGCCATTAACATTCATAATAAATGATGATATTTTACTAAATGTTAAAAAATATCTAATTAATCATAACATAGTGTTTAATGATGGTTTTGAACACATAGAATTTAATAAAAATATTTTTCTATCAGAACCAATAATTAACAAAAAAGTTATTGGTAGAAATCGAGCAACAGAAAGTCTTGAGAAAACATCATTCAAACTTCGTCTATTATCAAGATCAAATTTTATAAAACTAAATCAAGAAGAAGCAAATGGACATATGAGTTACTATTTTGATAACATTGATAGTAAATCAATTGTGAATAATTCTTATATTGAGATTTATGGTCTAAATACGCTAAACATTAGGAGATTATTTATATGAATTCTGAAAACTTTAAAATTATCGCTGTTAATTCAAACAATATTCAAGTAGAAATTCTTGATTCAACTGAATTTGATGATCAATTTTCACTTGGAAGTTATATTAAAATACCGTACCGTAATAAGAATGAGCAATTTGCAATTGGCATAATAGAGAATTACAAAATAAAAAATAGTGAATCTGAAGATCCTCAAACTGCTGCAAATCAACCAACGTTTGTTATTGATGTTAAATTAGTAGGAAATTTAGATGAGACTAGTGATGATTATAAATTTGAACGTGGTGTGTACGGGATTCCATTACCTCCTCAAAATGGTATTGCACTTCTTACTGATGACGAAATTAAGAAAATTTATTCAAGTAACTTAAAAGAAAAGGAGAAGTTTACATTTGCAACAATTTCAAACAATAATAGTATCTGTGTTCCAGTAAATGGGAACAAATTCTTCAATAAGCATTTTGCGATAGTTGGTTCTACAGGCTCAGGTAAATCTCATACTGTTACTAAAATTTTACAAAATGCTATTCAATCAAAATCAGGACAATATGATGGATTAAATAATTCTCATATCATCTTGTTTGATATTCACGGTGAGTATAAGACCGCTTTTACAAATAGTAATGTCATTGATATTAATGAATTAGTTCTTCCTTATTGGCTACTGAATAGTGAAGAACTTGAAGAGTTATTTCTTGAAACAGAAGCTAATGACCATAATCAACGCAATGTTTTTAAAGAAGCCATAACAAATAATAAGAAATCAAAGTTCATAGGGGATAAAAAGGAAAAAGACAAAATTCACTATGATTCGCCATTATTCTTTGAGATAAAAGAAGTTATTAAATATTCAAAAAATAGAAACAATGAAAAAAAACAAAAGGATACTAACGAAGTACAATGGATAGATTCTAAAAATAATACTATAATTTTTGGTAATGAAGATAATGATATCCTTTTTACAGAATTAATGAAAGGTCTTGGCACTGCAACTGGTACTTTAAATGGTAAGTTGATAAATTTTATAAACCGATTAGAGTCAAAAATTAATGATAAACGTCTCAACTTCTTACTCGGAGAAGAGACAAGAACGGCTACATTTTCACAATGTTTAAAACAATTTATTGGATATACTACAGATAATTCTAATATAACAGTAATTGATTTAAGTGGAATACCCTTTGAAGTTTTAAGCATTACAGTTTCTCTAATATCACGAATACTTTTTGAATATGGCTATTATTACAAAAAAATGCAAAAAGTTGAAAGCGATTGTAAGACTCCTTTACTTCTCATATATGAAGAAGCACATAAATATGTACCTAAGAGTAGTTTAACAAAATATAGAGCCTCTAAATTCGCAATTGAAAAAATAGCAAAAGAAGGAAGAAAGTATGGAGTTACAATGGGAATAATTAGTCAAAGACCTTCAGAAATATCTGAGACAATTTTTTCCCAATGTAATAATTTTATCGCAATGCGACTTACTAATCCTGATGATCAAAACTATGTAAAAAAATTATTACCTGATACACTTGGAAATCTCACTGACTCATTACCAACTTTGAAAGCAGGTGATGCATTGCTAATTGGTGAATCTATCATACTTCCTTCTATTGTAACAATTGATAGGTGCAATCCAGAACCTAGTTCAGCCGATATTGATTATTTTGAAATATGGAAAGAAAAGTGGTTTGATGTTGAATTTGGTGACATAATTACAGAATGGACTAAATAACAGAGATGATTTCACCTAACACACAGCTCCACAGCCAAGCAAGAAGAGAAGCAAGAAGAGCGTGGCAGCTGCCAAGCATTATGTGCTCTAAAATTATGTGAAATTAGATTCAAATAGTATTAAAATGGAGGAACGATGAAAAAAATATTTTTTATTTTTATTACATTAATTATTTTAATCAGCTGTTCATATTCAGGTTGGAGTTTACGTGAGCAAGGGTATATAAAAAAAATTCCAGTAAACTACCAAAATTACTTTGGAGGTATAATAAAAGAACCTTCACAAGAAAATATCAAAAATGCATTAAATTTTGGTAAGCAAGAAAAAGATAGTGATGCACTAGAGTATGCTTATTTAACAAAAACTGCATTCGGCAAAATGACGGTTTATTGCAAAATTTACACTCCTTTAAGACTAATTTCAGAGTATAGCAAAAATTGTGCGAGAGAGTATTTTAAAATTGATGATTCAAAAATTGAGTATTTATCCAAGATGAACGCTGTTAAAATTGATGTTATGCCTCAATATACAAGTACTTGGAATACTTATGCTTACGAAGAGGACATAATCCTTTTAAGAGATGGTATCAGAGTACCAACATTAAAACAGCTTACTGCAATGGACAGAAATAATCCTTTTGATTTAATAATTACACCAGAGATAAATGACATACAAAAAAAAGCTATGCAAAATGCTATGCAATATACTCAGCTTTATACTTCAGCTTATACAAAAGAACAAAAAATCACTTATTGTAAACAACTAAAAAAGATGGGTTATTCTAATGATGATATTGTAAGCTATACTGGATTTCCTGCAGATTCAGTTAGAGTTTTTATTGGGGATATAAAGAATAACAAAATTGATACTATTTACTTCACTGAAAAGGATAATATTTACAGTATTGATGAGCTTAACAAACAAGGATATTATGAGGTTATTTTTCGTACACCTATCTCAAGTAATTTACTTAATTCTGGTGACAAAGAAAAACGAATACCAATATCATTCGAAAAATTTAAGTGAAACAAAAGTGATGCTTAGATTAATTCATCTAAAATTTGCATCTGTTCTTGCCTTCTCTGTTTGTTTCACTGTTGCAGAATACAATAACAATCAAGGATAGAATAATGAGTATTCGGAAAAAAGATTTAATAAATAAAATGATTGCAATTGAAAAAAATAAAAAACTCAATTTTTCAAAGCGATTAATCGAAAAGTATAAATTGTTAAGCGTAATGTTGTCAGATGAAGGATGGTATCTTGATTATGGATTGGCCCCAAAAACTTTGTCAGGATTATATATTTCCCAAATTACAAATAATACAGCAGTATTGGATATTTATATGATGACTTTCTACAAAAAAAAATTAAATCGTATTATAAAATATTTTAAAATAAAATTTAAAAATAGATTCTTAATTCTTAAAAAAGCATTCAAAGCTCATAAAAATGGAGATTATGAATTATCAATTCCAGTTTTTTTAACTCAAATTGAAGGTATATTCTATGATTTGACCCAAAAAAAATATTTTCTAAAAATAAAAGATATAAAGAAGAGAATGCAAAAAAATGGGTTGAGTCAAAATTTGGTATAATAGATGATTTGCGGTTAGCTCTTCTTGAACCCTTAAGAGAAAATCAAAATATTTCTTCAAATTTTAAAGAATCCACAAATTTTCCAAAAGTATTAAATAGAAATATGATTTTACACGGCAGAGATTTAAAATATTCAAGCGAAATTAATAGTTTTAAAGCTATATCATTATTGCTATTTATAGGAACTGTCGCTTATGATTCTGAGAAAGATTCAGAAGAAATAAGTTTGATTTAGAAATAAAAAGACTGCACATAACACAGCACTCCAAGTTCAGATTGCAAGAAGAGCAAGGTGAACTTGGCAGTGCTCGACCATTAGCCAACATGTCGCTCCACTCCATGTTGGCTAACGTTCGGCGTGCCACTA
>JAIORE010000299.1 GCA_021108315.1 Candidatus Cloacimonadota bacterium | reverse complement strand
TTGCAATTGTGAGTGTTAATAGGGACTTAGGCTATATAAGTGGTAAAGTAGGGTTTAAAGATATTTTTTTCTGCTGCGACTAGCAGCTTCGTTCAACAAGCGTGTCAGAGCCAAGCAAGAAGAAAAGCGAGAAGAGCTCCGCACACGCGAACCATTATGTGTCTTTGGTTTTCAGATTTCCTTTTGTAAGAAAAAAAGAAAAAAGAGATTCAATTGAATGAAATTGTAAAATCGAAATTGTTCAAAAAAAATAGTTCATCTTTTGGCTTTTCACCAAATTAAGAAATAAAGAGAAAAGTGCAAAAAACAGAAGAGAAAAAGCATTAATTATTTCAATAATAGCGTCGTTTATAAAAATTAATGTTGGGTTTTACTGCAAAATCTAACAAGAAAAATTCGAGAGAAACCAGTTCCTATAATTTCTGCTCTTTTCCAAAAATCTAAACTCAATGAAGATACTAAAAAAAGAGAAAATTAAAAATGCAAGAGTTCCCAATTTTAGCTAATTGTATCTATCACTTGAAAATTCCCCAGTTGGAATAAAAAAGCAAAAATTTTCAGACAAAAAGCAGTTTTCACAACCAAATCTAAAGCATAAAGTCTAAAATTCCGGTCTGTTCGATTAAAGCTAAAATAAGTGTACCGTCATTAATTCCTGCTTTATTTATAATTCTAAATATCTAAAATCTATAAAGAAAATAAAAAGCCAAAATAGAGCCAAAATGAAAAGATAAACTATTTCTTAAATTGCTAAATCAAATTAAATTGAATCAGTGCCGAAGTGCTTATAAAATCAAGGTTTTAATTGTAATAACCATCTCAAAATCTCAAAACATTTTCAACTATTAAATTGTTGGTTCCGCCACAAAAAATTAAAATCCAAAATGTAGAGAAAACTCAATTTGAACAATTTCAGGAAAACAAAAAAACGAAAAAGCGAGAAAATAGAATCGGTTAAATTCGGGTAAAATCTTAAATCAATAGATAGTTACACGTTTTAAGTATTCAAAAAATAGAAAAAAATTTAACCGGATGATGAAGAGTTTTCTGTTTTTTCAATTTCGTAGTTTGACGTAATATTTGGTCGGAAATCAAGTTTACAGGTTGGTATTTGAAAGAAAATCCTCAGTTTTTTAAAAAAGAAACCTTTTCGCATTTTACCTGAAAGTTTTCTTTCAATGCAATTACGAATTTTACTTGCCAAATATTATCTTAGTTTCTTTTTTCGGTTGATTGAATTATTCAGCTGTTCTGAATTAGTTAAACTCGACGCTGCATTAATCACATAGTAGGTCATAATCGCATCTTGCTGAATAATTAAATCCACATAACATTGCACTCCAAGCTCAGATTGAAAGAAGAGCAGGAAGAGCTTGGCAGTGCTGTCCATTAAGCACAATAAGATATTGGATACGGAAATGAGAAAAATGATCATTATACAATAGTAATTTGTCCATTTTCTTTACTATTTTAATCTTTCTTTTAGCAGATATAATATGTTTACATAAATAAATTATTTTACAATAGAATATTGATGCTGCTCCCTCTGGGCAACAAATACATTGCACTCAGTTATTCAAAAGAGATTAGGAGTTTTTATAATATGAAACAACGTGAATGCTTTATCTAAAAGATTTTATCGCAATATTCTGGAACAGTTTATGCTTTCAAAATAAAAACAATGATGGAGACATTTCATTGGCAGAAAAAAAGTAGGTTATTTAATGTTTGAAGTTGATAATAAGAGAGATTAGCTAGTTAATAAAGTAAAAAGAATAGATTATCACGTAGCAAGCTGAAATTATACAGATGATAACAAGTATGCCCGTACCAAATTGAAACTCCGCCCAATAAGATTTAGGAGAAGGAGGGAAAAAGAAAAATTATTATAGACAAATCAGTATCTTTAGAAAAATTATAATTAATTTAAGGAGATTTTTAATGTTTAAGAAAAACTTAAAATTAAATTTGGTCATCGCGTTACTATTCGTTATGTTTTTTAGTACAGTTACAGTGTTTGCAGAGTGTGAAATGATGGCAATGATTGCAAAAAAAGGTGATTTCATTTCCTGGGTTGGTGAGGGAACAGGTAGTTGGGATGATCCGTATGATTATTTTCAATTTATGAAAGATGAATCTCATCAAGGATGGATTGGTTCAAGTAGCCCCAATGATGATGGGTATGGTGTTATCTATTATCCGGAAGATGGAAGCTTTGATTATGATGATCAATCTTGGTTTCAAACAGATCCCACCCCAAATGATAATACTTATTATACAGGTGGCTTACTTGAGTGGAAAGTAGCTTTAGATGATGCACAAGAATTTATCATGGATAATAATACAGAAGCTTCTATTGTATTAGGTCATGATAGACAGGGCACTGGAGGTCAAGGTAATCACCCATTTCGTTTACAGATCGAAACAGATGGTAATTTCTACACATTTGAACATAATGGAGATGTTGGTTCATTCAAATTAGCTTTCTATCAAAGAACTGAGGAATTGCATGAAGGATGGTTTGCAGAAGAAGTTCATAATTCAAACTGGTATGGAGAATATGTTGAATATCCAGATTCCAATGATGATCTTGTTTCTTGGATTGACAGTGAACTCTACTTCCATTATATTTTAGCAAATATTGAAGCAGCAGATGGTGATGTAATCCAGGGTATTTATGATGCTTTAAGCTATGACTTTGATCCAAGTCTAGAAAATGAGAATATACTACTTGGCTCAAATGAACACTCAAACTTCATTCTATCTGATGCTATTTCTGTTTATGCTTTTAGGGGTACGTCTCATGGTGATTATGATATTAGGTACACTGAAAATAACTCTTTTTGGGGTATCACATCGGGAATAGATAGTGGAACTCAGCTTGGTGTAGATTATCTGGCAGTATTTTCTCCTTATGGAGATGTAGAAGTCATTGATTTAGATGATGATGAACTTCCTGAGTTTAAATCGGGTACAATAACTCAAACTACTTATTGGAATACTGACGTAATTATTACCGATAATATCATTATTGAAGTAGATGCCACCCTTAATATTGATGCAGATGTTGTTTTTGGATCTCATAGCAATTTTATTATCTACGGAACAGTAAATCTTTTAAGTAATGCTGAGTTCAATATTAACCATTGTTCAGAAGTTCTTGTCGAAAACAACGGTCTTCTTTTCCTTGACTGGGGAAGCACACTAACCGGTACTACAGGCGGCTGGTACGAAGCAACCCCTCCCGGGCAACAAGCAGGTAATGAAGAATATATCCCCGGTGACCGCATAATATGTAAAAACGGTGGTAGGATTTCAACTGATTATCAAAACATCGGAGCTGAAATCACAATCAAATCAGGATTACCTGAAGGTGAAGAAGTATTATGGGATGGCATCTTTATCGAAAATCCTACTGATAGTAACCCATATTGGTTCGTAAACTGTAATATCTCCTGGATAAATGGTTTGGTGATGGAAGGTTACATTCGGAATCCCGGAAGTTTGAATCTGTACGAAACAAATTTTCATGACAATGTACAATTACTTGTACGAGACAAACACAGTCTTGTGATTGAAAATTGTGATATTACCGATAATAGTATGGGGATTCAAACATATGATTCTCCGACAACAATTGAAAACTCAATTATTACTGGAAATGGGACAGGGGTGAACCTAAATTATGCTTCTTTAGAAGAAACAAAAATTTGGGATTGTGAAATCAATAACAACGATGGAAATGGTCTCGTATTTAGTGATAGATATATTGATTTCAGACGAACCAATATTCAAGATAACCTTCGTAATGGGATTGTATCTTATAAAGGTGGTTCTTTTAGTAATTTCATAGTTAATGGTGAATACAGTATTTCTAATAATGGATGGGCAGAATATGCCGGATATGAAGAGAGTTACTCTTGGGGTGAAGAAGCAAACAATATATCCGATTCTGAATATGTCCATAATGTAGATAAGTATATTCTTAAGTTATATGGCTGGAATGAAGTGGATCAAGTTGATGTTTCGGGATCAAATGAAACTATAGATCATTCTGATGAAGAAAGATTTTATCCGGATATAAACGCTTTTGATTTTAGTGAAAATACCTCTATTAAAAAAGAAATGTTCAAATCTGCTTCTGAAGATATGAAAAATGAAAATTACATTGTTGCACATTCTATTTTTGAACAGATTATTACAGATTATCCAGAATCAATAGAAGCAGCGGCATCTTTGCAAAAAATCTATTTCATTGTGATTTATACAGATCAAAATTTTGATAATTTCTTGCAATATATTGATAGTATTTCATCTTTTGAAGGTAGCACTTTACACAGAGTAAAAGACGATGTAATCACCAAAACTTATATGCAGAAAAAAGAGTATGATACAGCTATAAGTCGCTTAGAAACAATTATTGCAGATCCCGTTGACGATGTAGAATTAGTAGGGGCATTGAAAGATGAAGCATATTGTTATGTTAAGCTAATCGAAGATGGTAGTAGAGCATTACCATCAATTTGCACAATTAAACCACAAAATTTCAGGGAGTTCCAAAAAATAGTGTGTGAATTGGAAAGCAGATTGTATGAAAATGAAGAACCTTCAAATAATGATATCGGAGTTTCAAAAATCTCATTTTCTAACTATCCAAATCCTTTCAATCCCACAACTACTATTAATTTCTCCATACCGGAAGATAGTGAGGTGAAGCTTTTAATATTTAACGTCAAAGGTCAAAAAGTAAGCACTTTAGTTGATAATCACTTTAAAAAAGGAAGTCATTCTATTGAATGGAATGGAACTGATAATAGAAACAAATCAGTTGCGTCAGGAATTTACTTCTATCAAATTTCTATAGGTAAAGAAACAGCAATGAAAAAAATGTTGCTACTCAAGTAATATTTAATTAACCTTCAAATCCCTCTCCTTTTTTTAGGAGAGGGATTTAGGGTGAGGTATACATTATGAATAAATTATTTTTTATATTCTTTTCACTATTCACTATTCACTATTCGTTATTCACTATTGAAGTAGGTGGACATTTAACCGAGGATACTATTTGGTTTCCAGAAAACAATCCTCACTTGGTTACTTCCGGTGTGTATGTCGATTGTGGAGCTACTTTAACAATTTTACCAGGTACTATCGTAAAGTTTAATTCTGATTATTACAATGATATGGGAGATGATCAGTTTTATTTTCACAATGGAGAGGAACCAATCGCAAAATTCATCAGAGTAGAAGGTAGAATAATTGCCGAAGGAACGGAGCAAGATAGTATTATTTTTACTCGTATTCAAGATGAAGAGTATTACCATTGGGGAACAATATATTTACCAGAAACAGCAGATAAAAGTAGCTTTAAACATTGTTTATTTGAATTCGCAGCTTTTACCGGTTTTTCAATCTCAGAACAACCACATGGGGCTATCTCTATGAGTAATGGGTCTACAATTATAAAAAAATGCGCATTTATTGATAATCATAATTCAATCTATATTCGTAATAATATTATAAATATTTTGGTTCAAGAAAACTATTTTAACTTTTATGAATATCTACATCCAAATATCAATAGTTCTGGTTATGATTTTATTGGAATACATTATATTTCTAATATTGATATCGGAATTCCACTGATTGCAGATAATACATTCAAGCATAGTAAAGCAATAAATTCAAGTCATTCAATATATTTTATTGATAATAGTATTGATTCAAATGTTATTAATCAAGCTGCTGTAATAACTCTCTCGTCCAACAATTATGAAAAAAGTTACTTTTTTAATAATGTAATAGAAAATTTTACAAAAGGTATTGATTCAAGCTTTGATTCTTTGTATATCAGAAATAATTATTTTGCTACAAATGGCGGAAAGGGTATTGATGTAGGCAATGCTTATGTAGAAATAAGTGATAATTATTTTGAAGGATGTGATTTAGAAACAGGTTTCGATGCATTTGGAAAAATATATAACAATAAGACTGATGAAGGTAGGGTATTCATCGGTGAAGATATGAAATATTATAATAATATAACAATGAATAATAGTACAAGCTACTCATTTGCAGGATATTATGTCCATAATCTTGGTAATCTTTTCATCAATAATGAAGTGGTTTTTAATAATAATAGTGATACATTACATACGAATAGTATTATATTACAAAATGAAGAATTATTTGGATCTCCAATACTACATGGAACTGATACTTTTCGCAACTGTATTATTGATTTTCCTTTAGAATATCCATTAATCGACGGTGGGGGAAATATTTGGGTGGATTCTTTGCAGGCTCAAATGCTTTTTGAAGATATAACCAACGGAGATTTCCATCTTGTAGAAGGTTGTTTGGCTATAGATGCCGGTTTTGATACAACTGGATATTATTATCCTTTTGATATGAGTTATAATACCAGAATCTGGGATGGAGATAATGACGGAACTGCTATAATAGACATCGGACCTTATGAATTCGGAGCACCGCAACTTGGTAAAATAACCGGAAATATCACTGAAACAAACAGCGGAGAATTAGTAGATTATGTTTTGTTAAAAATAAATAACGAACCGGGTAACTTCACTTTTGCCGATAGTCTGGGTTATTTTGAGATACAACTTCCTGCAGGAACTTATGATATTTATACAGAACGGGTTTTTTATGAGGATAATATTATTTATTCAGTCTCCGTAGAAGATGAGCAGATAACGGATATTTATTTCAATATGACATCTACTTTACCGCAAGTAAATACAGATAATGAAAATCTTCAATTTTCAATTTTCAATTTTCAATTATCGAATTATCCCAATCCTTTTAATCCAACAACAACAATTCAATTCAATTTGCAAATAGATACAAAAGTTGAGCTTGCAATTTTCAATGTAAAAGGTCAAAAAATAAAAAATCTAATCAAAAAACGATTGCAAAAAGGTAAACATTCAATAGTTTGGTCTGGTTTAAATGAACATAATAAATCTGTAAGTTCAGGAATTTATTTGTATAAACTAAAAGCAGGAAATCAAGTATCTGTAAATCGGATGCTTATCTTTAAGTAAATTGTGCTTATAGATGTTCGCAGATGAATTGATACTCTTTAATCATAATTATCTTGAATCCAATTTTAAAT
>JAIORE010000085.1 GCA_021108315.1 Candidatus Cloacimonadota bacterium | reverse complement strand
AGGACAGCAGGATGAGTTCATTGAGAAAAATAAACAGATCATCATAGTTTATAATAAAAATATACTTTCGCAAATCATATCATTAAGCTTTCCAATAATTTAGAAAGAATAAACGAACTGGGAAATGTTAAATAATAATTAAAAAATATCTACATCTCTGTCAATCTCTTTTAATCAACTTTTTGGCTTACAAATTTTATTGACACAAAGCACAATTAATAAATTTAGTCATTGATTAGGAAAAAATATGAATATAATAAGTAAGCATACTGGTTGGATTGAAGTAATATGCGGAAGCATGTTCAGTGGAAAAACCGAAGAACTAATCAGAAGAATACATCGAGCCGAATTTGCCAAACAAAAAATTCAGGTTTTCAAACCAGAAATTGATAAGCGTTATGATGAAGATCATATTGTTTCCCATAGTAGCCTAAAAACTCCTTCAGTCAGCATTCAAAAAGCAGATGATATATTAAGATTGGTAAAACCATATACTGAAATTGTAGCAATTGACGAAGTGCAATTTTTGGATGATAAAATAGTTGATATATGTAATATTTTAGCAGATAAAGGTAAAAGAGTTATTATTGCCGGATTAGATCAAGATTATCTCGGTAAACCGTTTGGACCTATGCCGAAACTACTGTGTATTGCAGAATATATTACAAAGCCCTTAGCAATTTGCGTAAAATGTGGTAATCCAGCAAACAGAACTCAGCGTTTAACCCATGATAAAGAAAAAGTAATTGTAGGAGCTACTGATATTTACGAAGCACGATGTAGAAATTGCCATGAGGTATTAGATTAATGTTTATCCAGAATTTGTTGATTGCCTTAATACAAGTGTATTCTTTATTGATCATAATTCGAGTAGTTATCTCATGGATTAATATTCCAAGAGATAATATCTTTTATGAAATTCTTTTTAATTTGACAGAACCAGTATTAGGAGCTGTCCGAAGACAATTATCAGGTTTTTTCCCCAATATGATGATTGATTTTTCTCCAATGATTGTAATTATCTTATTAGAAATAATCAGTAATTTTATTAGAGCTATTTGAGGATACAAATGATAAAAAGGATAACACAAGCAGTTGAGTATATTAGAACTAAAACCAACGATGTTCCCGAAACTGCTCTAATTCTCGGAACTGGTTTGAATTCAATTGCCGATATGATCAAAAACCCTATTTTAATCCCCTATAAATCAATCCCCAATTTTCCTGCATCAACCGCACCATCACATGTTGGTAAAATGATAGTCGGAGATATTTCAGGGAAAAAAGTAATTATTTTACAAGGTCGAGTTCACTTTTACGAAGGTTATTCGATGCAGGAAGTTACTTTTCCTATACGTGTTTTGAACCAACTTGGTGTAAAAAATATTATCATCACAAATGCTGCCGGAAGTTTGAACGAAAATTTAGTGCCAGGGAATATAGCTTTAATTACAGATCATATCAATTTTATGGGAGCAAATCCTCTTATTGGTGAAAATTATGATGATTTCGGTGAACGATTTCCCAGTATGCATGAGCCCTATAATCAAAAAATTAGAAAACTTGCAATGGATATTGCCTTTGAAAATAATTTCATTATAAAAGAAGGTATCTATGTTGCTGTAGCTGGACCAAGTTTAGAAACAACAGCAGAATGCAAAATGTTAATTACATTCGGTGCTGATCTGGTCGGAATGTCTACAGTCCCGGAAGTTATTGCAGCAATACATGGTGGAATGAATGTATTAGGAATTTCAATTGTTACAAATCTAAGTAATGTATTTCACTCAGAACCTCATAGTCAGGAAGAGATTAGAAAAAATGCTGCTCAAGCAAAATCTAATCTGAAAACACTTATCCAAGAATTGATTAAAAGAATGTAAGGAATTTATTATGGCTGAAAAAGACTTAAGTAATGAAATTTTAGATGAATATAAACAAGTACTTTTAATAGAGAAGGAAAAGACCGAATCATTAATCAATAAAATTAATGACATCCAAAAAAGAAACACAGAAGAACGTAGTGGAGATACTTCATCATATACATTACACCAAGCAGATATGGGAACAGATACAAGCGAATCCGAAAGAAGAGTCTATATCTTAGAAAAAGAAATTGTTAAATTAAAAAAAATTAATGTAGCTTTGCACAGAATTTATGATAAAACTTATGGTATTTGTTTGATTTGTGGACAATATATTCCAGAAAAAAGGCTTAAAATAGTGCCTTATGCAAAGTACTGTATAGATTGTAAAAATACTGAAGAGCTTAATAATAATAAAAAAAGAAGATGATCAAAAAAATAAAATTTATTTGGATATCTATTTTGGTAATTGTATTAGATCAGGTATCAAAATATATGATTAGGTCTAATTTGGAAATTGGTGAAATTTTGAAAATCACCAAGAATTTTTTTTGGGTTACCTATGTCCAGAATACTGGAGCAGCATTTAGTCTCTCTCTTGGGAGTGATACTGTAAATAGAATCTTTTTTATCGCTTTCACAATTATTGCGACTATTATTATCTTTTATATCTTTTTAAAAGCAAAAAATATTATTGAAAAAATCTCTTTTGCTTTGATTTTGGGTGGAGCTATTGGGAATCTGATTGATAGAATTATCATAGGAAGCGTTACTGATTTTTTATGGTGCGATTTTCCTGATTTTTTGATGCACCGCTGGCCTGTTTTTAATATTGCAGACAGTTCAATTGTTATTGCATTAACATTAATGATTATATATTTTATATTTTTTGAAAAAAAGCACTTGGAGGAGAAATGAAACTTAAACTGGTTTTAACTTTGTTTTTTATAGGTATTTTCACGTTTATAATTGCTGATAACGTTTCTATTTATGATATTCAGTATACTGAAGAGGCTGGTGTTGATGAAACTTATCCTTCACCTCTTGCAGGAGATACTGTTACAACGACTGGTATAGTAGTGGCTACATATTATACCCAATATGAAAAAAGTGTATTTATTATGGATCCGACTGGTGGTGAATGGAATGGAATTTACCTTTTTAATATTGATTCAGAACCAAGTATAGGAGACGAAATTGAAGTAGCAGGAGAAGTGAGTGAATCACAAGGTTTTACACAGATTTGGGACCTCCCAGTTATGACTGTAACAGTTTTGAGTTCAGGGAATACATTACCAGAACCAATTAATATTTCTACATCCGATCTTGCTTCCGAGGAAAAATATGAAAGTGTATTCGTGAAAATAAATAATGTTTCAGTTACTCAAATTGATGGTTATCCAAATAATTGGTATGTCTCAGATGATTCAGGAGAATGCAGGATTGGTAATAAATTTTATACTTTTTCTGATCCACAGATTGATGATGAATTTATCTCAATTGCTGGTTTAGTCAATTATAGTGGGGGAGAATATGCTTTAAATCCCAGAGATATTGGAGATTTTGATACGGGTCCTCCCACTATTATTTCTGCTATTTCAACCTCTATAACTGAAGTTGAAATAGTTTTTAGTAAATCAATTACTTCAGAAACAGCAGAAAATATTAGTAATTATTCAATTAATGATCTATCCGTTAATGAAGCTGTTCTTCAATATAATCAAAGAAGCGTTCTTATTACAACAAGTGAACACACATCATTCGAAATCTATACAATTACTGTGAATAATATTGAAGACTTGGACGGAGATCAAATTGAACCCAATAGTACAGTTGATTTTATTGGTTATGATGATTATGAGTTTCTAAGAATATCTGAAATCCGAGATAATCTTGATATTTATGAAGGGCAAACTGTGACAGTAAAAGGTATTGTTACAATTGGAGCTGGAGTTCTACATACCGGAAGAGTACAAGTTTACATTCAGGATATATCAAATAGAGGAATTCAGTTATACAACAGTTCACTTTCAGGAACACATCTATCCGATTTAGTTAGAGGTAATGAATTAATTGTAACTGGAAAAGTAGAGCTATACAGTGGAGTTTTAGAGCTTACCGAATTTGATTATGAAATAGTAACTACTGATAATGAGCCTGAACCGGTGATAATGTCAATTAGTGAAGCCTTAACAAATAATCATGAAGGCACATATTTACAAGTTACCGGAGAGATAGTTGATGATCCATATAATGCTGGAGGTGGCTGGAATATTGAGATTTTTGATGACAATTCTCCACCTAATGGAATTACAATTAGAGCTTGGGATACTACCGGAATTGAAGCGGATATTTTAGATGTCACCCAAGTAGGAATTTTTTTAAAGGCGAAAGGAGTAGGTGGTATTTTTAATCAAGCAGCTCAGGTTCTGGTTGGTTATGAAGATCAACTCTCGGAGGGTGATATATATGATTATTTATTAGATGTAAATATTTCACCTACATTTCCAAAAGCAAATGAGCCGGCAACAATCACATATACTGATCAACCTGATTCATTAGAAGTATCTTTTTATTGGAAAACAAACGAAGATATTAGATTTAGATCCATTAAAATGACTAAAGTTGAAGATCGAGAAGATGATATAAACTATGAATGTACTCTTCCTGGACAAAAGCAAGGGATAGAAGTACAATTTTATATTAAAGCGATAGATAAGGAGGGAGAAGTTAGTTTTTATCCTTCAAATGCACCCAATTCATTGTTCCCAATATATTTTAGATATTCTTCTTTTAAGGCAAAACTTAATGTACCTCCCAAACCATTCAATCCCTATGCCGGAATGACTTTCCCAATTGAATTTGCAATTGAAGGAGGAAATAAAGCAATTTTACGAATTTATAATGCAGAAGGGAAATTAGTGGCAACGCCTTATAATAATTTTGTAAAAATTTCTACAGGTTTTCAAACTATAAATTGGGATGGTAGAGATAAAGATCATCGAAGATTACCTCTCGGTCTTTATATCGTCTACTTGGAAGTTATTGAATCCGGAACCGGAAATAAAAAAACAGCTAAAGCACCCATTATAATCGGTGCCCCATTGAAATAGGAGATTTATTATGAAAACAATAAAAATTTTAATGATCACTTTGATTTTGGTATCTTTTAGCTCATTATTTTCAGTTTTTAATGATTATGAACCATCTCCTCGTGCCAGAGCATTGGGAGGAGCTTATTACACGATATCTAATGATGCAAATGCTATATTTTATAATCCTGCCGGTTTGAATCTTGCTGGAAATTGCATTAATGCCAGTAACACAAAACCATTCGGTAATGACTTCCAAAAATTAAATAATTTTGCATTATCAGTGAAACTTCCCGAGAAATTTGGAACGGTAGGAATGGGTTTAAAATCAATGAAAGTTTCATATCTTGATGTTAATTTGCATTCTGAATATACATATTCTTTAGGTCATGCTTTCACACTTATGAAAGATATTCATTCGGAATTGCTCGTAGGTTATACAGCTAATTTTTATCATGTTTCTACGCTTACTACAGAAATTGATTCTAATGATCGTGAAACACAAAATACTGTTGGATTTGATGTTGGAGCATTAGCAACACTTCACCGCAGAACAAAATTAGCTTTCACAGTAACGAATATCAATAATCCAAAATTTACCGGAGAAGAACAAAATCATGATCTTCCTAGAAAATTTGCTATGGGAATTTCTTATGAACCATATTACGGTGTTTCTACTTCTCTGGAATTGAAAAAAACGTTTGAACAACAAGGAACTGAAGTGCATGCCGGAATTGAATTTGTTCTTTATGAGATTTTAACATTACGAACCGGTTTACGTAATTTACCGTCAAGTTATTCAATTGGATTTGGATTGGATTTCAAAAATATATTGATTGATTACGGTTTTAATACTCATGAGATTGGCTGTACTCATCACTTTGGAATAGGATACAAATTATAAATATTAAATATAAAATAGTAGATATATGGAGAATTTATGAAAAGGAAAAATAAAGTTGCAAAACCAAGATCTAATCCTATAATTATAGGATTTATTAATATGTTTTTTGATCTTATAAAACATTTTATCAAGGATTTTGAAAATCTTCATAAAGTAAAAAAAATTGATAAATTTGATAAACAATTTTCTACTTTAGAACATCTTGTTTTGAAGTTAGAAGAAAAAATGAATGAAAATAGAAGACAACTTGAGGATTTGAAAAGTCGTTTAATGTGGGGAAATCTCACTATTATTATTTTAGTGATCATAAATATTTTTTTAATAATAAAATAGTAGTTTTTCTGATTTTATCATCTGATTCAGGATAGAATTGAAACTTGATAAGTTTTGTTTTATCCTGTTTTTGTTTATTGAATTTATTTTTTCAAAACAACAATATGAACATACTTTTCGATTTCCATTATCTAATATAAGAAGTACACAAACCTCCATAATTTATAAAATCAATCTCTAATGAAATGTTAGCAAGTGGTTCAGTTATAGTTCGATAGAAAAGTCGATTGTAATACAAAAAAGTTATAACAGCAAAAAATGGAACAATTTTATATAACAATTATTTGACCTTTTTAGAATAAATTCATCTTTTTGAAACAAAGATTTTCAAAACGTAATATAATTGGTAGAATTGTGCAAAAGCAAAAAGATTTCACACAAAGAACGCAAAGAGAACTTTTAGGGAGCAAAATTGGGGAACAAACAAAAACAATCATTAATAATCGTACATCGTTACAGAATAATCGAAGAACTTGGTAAAGGCAGTATGGGAATTGTCTATAAAGTACAAGATACTTTTAGAAGCAATGAATTCAAAGCCTTAAAAACGATCAGGAAAGAGATGATCAACTTTGATGTTTTATCCAATTTCAAGAAAGAATTTGAAATTATGAGCAAACTCAGGCATCCGTATCTGGTTCAGGTTTATGATTTTGGATATGAGAATTCACAGGGTTTTTATTATCTGACTATGGAATATATTAACGGACAAACACTAAAGGAATATTTAAAACAAAGACAAAAATTAGATGAAAAGAAAATTCTAAATATTATAGTCTCTTTGAGCAGAACTCTCGGATTTATCCATAGCAGAAATATTCTTCACAGGGATATTAAGCTGAGTAATATTCTCATAAAAGGTGATAAGATAAAAGTAACCGATTTTGGTTTATCCGATGGGTGTGTCATTAATTTGATGTATCTGGATAAGTTCTAAATGCCGTACCTA
>JAIORE010000302.1 GCA_021108315.1 Candidatus Cloacimonadota bacterium | reverse complement strand
GAGTTAGTATTTTGAGACTCGTTCTCAAATATACGTATCTTTCTATTTATCAATAAGATAGAAGTTTTATGGTTTTTTATTATGTTCCAGAAGTGCGAAAGTGGGGTTAGTAATAAATTTAAATCTTCTTTAGAAAATAAATTGAATCCTTTGTAGTTCCGATTGTTTTGTTTCTTAGATTTTGTTACTTCATCAAGTCTTTTTCGTCCGACTTCTTTGTTGTCGAATGCTGAAATAAATTCCAAATATCTTCTGTTCGATGCTTTAAAAAGTAAGGACAAAAGAGTAAAACTGTAAATATTCTTTTTTAACGAAGCAAATTTCATCGTTTTTGTTCCGTCTCTGTGTTCAACCTCTCGGTAGTGTTTAAAGAATGATACATCATTGGTTGTTGTTTCAATCCGAAGTATTTTCGAAAATTTATCATACATCTTTATTGAACTTTTTCCCATAGAATGTTTTATCCTGCTGCCTTCAATTCTAATATTAATTATTGCCCATTTCTCCCTTATAACAAGGATCAACTTTATGACCAAGAAATGTGGCAATGTTATCAGGTTTTACCGTATATATGGCAGTAGCTGTTAATTCAGAATATATTGCCTGTAAATATTCTTGCTTTTTAAAAACAACATCCGTGGCATATTCTGCCTGCATTATACTCCAATGATAAACTTGATTAAACCGAGAAATTACCGGACAATATTTTTTAAAAGAGTATCTATATGTTTATGTATTTTCTTCACATCAATATTATCGCAAATCTCTTGTGCTTTTTCAAAATCGGAAATGTAATCAAAAGCATTATCGAGCATTGTATATTTTATATCGTTCCTGTCCAAATTCGTTAGCAAAAACATTATGACCATTTATATAAACCTGAAGTTTGAAAGGACACCAGGTTGGAACTCTTATGTAACCATAACCAAGATAAGGATCGATAAAATAAAAGTAATAATGTAAACATTTTCCCTGACTGCCTTTTAAAAATGTTTTCCCTGTTATTTTATCATGCCATGGTCTATAACTTCCACAGGCTTCCATCGCTGAAATAATATGAACTAAACCCGAATGAAAACTACGTTTATCTAATACTTTTTTTACTAAATCTTCTTTACGAATATGTGATTTTTTAACAAATTCAATTTCTATATTATTGTCTTTTGCTATTTGTTCCGCATTGGCTCGTATCTCGTTTCTAAGAGGTTCTGCAAATTTGGGGTAATCAAAAATTTTAATATTATGTGCATATAAATAAGATGTCATTCCTTGTGAATAACAGATTTGAGGAAGTGTTCCTGTAAAAATCAATCTATCAAAACAGCTTAAAATACCGCTTATTTTATCCTGATATTTTGTTGTTAATAATTCCATATTGTCCCCCTTTATCTTTTTCCTAAAAAATAAATGTTAAAAATTTGACAACAATTTTGATTATTTATTTTATTTCACCTGTTTGGTTCTGGCTTGTCCAGGTTAGGTATAAGTATATTTAAGCTTGCACTAATTGTCTCTTTTTTAATTTTTGGTTTGTTTCAAATCTGATTTAAGGAAGCGTTACGAAATAACGATTCTGAGGGAGATTCAATTGTCTGAAATACGATCATTAAAATATAAAGATGGAAAAGTGATCTTAGTTGATCAAAGAAAATTGCCAACCGAATTTACCGCATTTATCTGTAATGATTTTCGTGACGTGGAATTTGCCATTCGAGATATGGTAGTACGTGGTGCTCCGGCTATTGGCTCTACAGCAGCTTTTGGTATTGTCTTAGCTGCCAAAGAGTTTATCAATCAATCTAAGAAAGATTTTTTCGAAAATATGCAAATTGCATCTCAATTTTTAGAAAAATCAAGACCAACAGCCGTGAATCTTGTCTGGGCGATCAAACAAATGTACACAATTCTTACCAAAAATACTGATAAACAGCCCAATGAGCTATTTCTGTCACTTGAGAAAAAAGCAATTCAAATTATGGAAGATGATATCAAAATTAATATGAAAATGGCTTCTTATGGAAATACAATCGTTCCTCAAAATGCAAATATTCTCACTCATTGTAACACCGGAGCTTTGGCTACAGTTGGCTTTGGAACTGCATTGGGAGTTATCAGGCAAGCTCATTATTCAAAAAAAAATATCTTTGTTTATGCAGATGAAACTCGTCCACGTTTGCAAGGAGCACGTCTCACAGCATGGGAATTGGTTCAGGAAAATATTCCTGCAAAACTTATTGCTGATAATGTTGCTGCAACTTTAATCCGTGATGGGAAAATCGATCTGATTCTAGTTGGAGCAGATAGGATTGCACTCAATGGAGATGCTGCCAATAAAATTGGAACATTTATGCTTTCGGTAGTTGCAAAAGTTTATAATGTACCATTTTATGTAGTTGCTCCAACTTCTACAATTGATTTTGATATAGAAAGTGGATCGGAAATTATTATTGAAGAACGCGATAAAAAAGAGGTTACACATGTCAGAAATTGTCAAATTGCACCGAATGAAATAGAAGTGTATAATCCAGCTTTTGATGTTACACCGCATGAAAATATCACTGCAATAATTACGGAAAAAGGAATAATAGGAAAACCGTTTTTGGAAAAGATGAAAAAAATGAAAAATGAAAAATGAAAAAATAGAAGAAAAGTTGAAAGTTGAAAGGGAAAAGCAAAGAAAAAAGAAAAATAGAAACTAAAAACTGAAAGATGAAAAATTGAGAAAGATTGAAAGTTAATATCTTACATTGTTTTTTTTCTTCGTGTTAATTCGAGTTAATTCGTGGTTTCATCTTTATAATTAATTGAAGTGAGGTAAAAATATGCCAGTAAAATTCAAACTTATTCGAGATAAAGTAATCCAAACCGGAATAAAAATGTCCGGTGGTGGACTTGTATTGGGAACTTGGGGAAATATCAGTGCACGTATTCCGGAAGAAAACTATGTAGCTATTACTCCCAGTGGAGTTGATTATGATAATATAGGCTTAGAAGATATTGTAATTGTTGATCTTGATGGAAATATCATTGACGGATCAAAAAAGCCATCTATCGAATTAATTTTGCATTTGGAAGTCTATAAAAGTAGAGAGAATGTAAATGCAATTGTTCACACTCACAGTGAATACTGCACAGCTTTGGCAATTGCTCGAAAAGGAATTCCCGCAGCTGCTGAAGATCTTGTGCAAATTGCCGGTGGAGATATTCGAGTAACTAAATATTGTCTACCTGGTTCCAAAGAATTAGGAATTGAAACTGTAAAAGCTCTCAAAGATAGAAATGCTGTTATTTTGGCAAATCACGGTTGTCTCGCGGCAGCCAAAGATCTAAAAGAAGCTCTCAAAGTTGCTTTGATTGCTGAAAAATCTGCCAAAGCTACAATCTTTGCTCAGCTTATGGGTGGAGTTGTGGAACTTTCTCAACACGATATTGATTTTATGAGAGATTTTTATTTGAATAAATATGGACAGAGGTAACACAGGGGAGATAGGAGATAGGGGTTAGGGAAAAAGGAAAAGAGATATTTGTTTATGTATTCATTTCTTTAGGTACTTTTAAGAAAACATTAACTATATCTCAATCCAATATTTTTAGGGAGAAAATAAATTGAAAAAACAAAATCACAAATTCGATACATTAGCAATCCATGCTGGTGGAAAAAAGAAAAATCCTGAAAACGCTCTGAATTATCCAATCTTTATGACTTCTACGTTCACTTTTGATGACCTTGACCACGTAGAGAAAGTTATGTCTTTTGAAAGTGATGATTATGTCTATACTCGTGGTAATAACCCAACTTTAAGGCATTTGGAGCAGAGAATCTCCGCTTTGGAAGGTGGGATTGCAGCTGTTGCTTTTTCATCCGGAATGGCAGCGATCAGTTCTGTGTTATTCTCATTACTGAAATCCGGTGAAAAGGTCATCGCTCACAATATACTTTATGGCTCAACTCACAATGTCATCACAAAACTCCTTCCAAAATACGGTATGGGTTATAAATTGGCTGATCTTACAAAGCCAGATGATTTCATCTCTGCTATTGATGAAAAAGTAAAAATTGTCTATTTTGAAACTCCAGTAAATCCTGATCTATCAATTATTGATATCAATAAAATTGTTAAAATCGCTCATAAAAATGGAATCAAAGTTGTGGTGGATAACACTTTTGCAACTCCCTATTTTCAACGTCCTTTAAGCTTGGGGGCAGATGTCGTGGTTCATAGTGCTACCAAATACATTGGTGGTCACGGTGATGTCGTTGCTGGACTTGCTATTTCCAATGATCAAGATTATATAAATTATCTAAAATTTGATTATATGTGTGAATTTGGTGGGGTGATGAGCCCTTTTAATGGTTGGTTGTTATTAAGAGGTATAAAAACATTGGGATTGAGAATGCGAGAGCAAGAGAAAAATGCGAAAATCTTAGCCAAATTCCTTCAAGCACATTCTATGGTTACAAAAGTGAATTATCCCGGATTAAAAAATTTCTCTGGATTTGAGTTAGCAAAAGAGCAGATGATCGGTTTTGGAGCTATGTTGAGTTTTGAAGTGATTGGAGGGTTGGAAACTGCAAGAAAAATCGTATCTAACCTGAAATTGGCAAAACTGGCAGTGAGCTTAGGAGATTGTGAAACTTTGGTAGAACTTCCAGCAGCAATGACGCATCGGGGATATAGCTCCATTGAACTAAAAAAATATGGACTTTCCCTATCTTTGATTCGGGTTTCTGTTGGTTTAGAAGATATTGCAGATATTCTTGGGGACTTTGAACAAACTTTGAAAAATATATGACTTATACTTGATGGAAAGTGAATTTTCCTTTATTTATTGAATTTGAGAATTGGGAATAATGGGAAACCGTTGAAACGGTTATTGAAATATTTCCGTTTCATTAACCACAAACTTAAGTTTGTGGTTAATGTGAAGCAAGCCATTACTTAACCATTTCAACGGTTTCAGAGATTTTTGAAATACAAAAATGAGTAAAAGGAAAATACAATCTCAGAAATTAACTTCATAAAAATAAGGAGCAGAAATGGAAGATATTAGAACCTCAGAGATTGTTCAAGAAATACACAGCAAAGCAAATCCCGCCCTCGCTTATAAATGGGATAATGTTGGCTTCCAAATTGGAGACCAATCACTGAAAGTCAAAAAAATACTACTAACTCTTGATGTCACAAAGGGAGCTATTGAAAAAGCTGTAGCAGAGAATATTGATTTGATTATATCGCACCATCCAATGATATTTAGACCGTTAAAAAAAGTTACTGATCCTAAAGTCATCAAATTGATAAAAAATGATATTGGCGTTTTATGTGCTCACACAAATCTTGATGTAGTAAAGGAAGGTGTGAATTTTGCTTTAGCTGAAAAATTGAACGTAAAGAATTTAGAGTTCATTGATGATGAGACAGGTTCTTCAATATTTCAAGTCGTAGTTTATATTCCTGAAACGGATATTAACAAAGTAAAAGAAGCAGTTTTTGATGCTGGAGCAGGATCAATTGGAAATTATCAAAATTGTTATGCAGAGTATAGAGTTCAAGGGCAGTTTCGTCCATTAGAAGGAAGTGATCCGGTAATTGGTAAAATTGGGAAAACAGAATCAGTAAATGAAATTAAATTGGAATTTTTTATAGATTCATTTAATCTAAACAATGTTATTAAAGCAATTCTTCGGGCACATCCTTATGAAACTCCTGTTTATGCAGTTTATCCACAGAATTTGAAAAGTAAAAACTTTGGTTTGGGTCTAATTGGAGAATTAGAAGAAAAAATTAGTCTAAAAGAGTTTGCTGAATTTGTAAAAACAACTTTAGATGCTCCCATTGTAAAACTTTGGACAGCTAGTAAAAACAAGGAAACTTTTGTAAAAAAAATAGCTCTTTGCGGTGGAAGTGGTGCTTCGCTGATAGCGAAAGTCATTGGAAAAGCAGATGTATTTGTCTCTGCTGATTTTACTTATCATACCGTAATAGATAGTCCAATTCCACTTATTGATGCTGGACATTTCTATACGGAAAATCCTGTTCTAAAAAAAATGAGAAAGATGTTAGATAAATTTCCGGTAGAGATCATTGAGTATTCTGCTGATGAACACGAAATAAAGAATTTTCGGATTGTTTAGACTAAACTTACAAACAAAATAATATCTCTCGCAAAGACGCAAAGATAGTGAACAATGAATAATTAATAATGAATAGTGAAAAAACAAATATAACCCCTCTAATTCCTAAGCACTTATGTTTAAGTATAATCTTAAACTTCTTATAAATTTTACTTCTTAACATAAGTGCAGAGGAAAACTCCTCCCTTCCCATTACGAAGGGGAAGGATTGGAATGGTGTTTTGTGCTAATTTTTTCTCTGTGCTCTCGGTGTGCTCTGCCTGCCCAGTAAGGAAGGATGACTGTATTTGGGTGGTAAAATTCTTTTGTTAGTTTTGTTTGTTTTGTTTGTTTTGTTTGTTTTGTTAGTTGCTAAATTATTCTTGTTTGAAATAGGTTAAAATATGGAATTAGCTCCTTGGATGTCAGATTTAATTATAAATTATGGCTTTGTTGCTTTAATGATAGTTTCTTTTGTTGCAGCAACGATATTACCTTTTAGTTCCGAAGCTGCACTTTCAGTCGGAATTCTTGCCGGAGTTCCGGTTGCTGGAGCAGTTATTGCTTGTTCTATAGGCAATTGTGCTGCTTGTAGTTTCAATTATGGTTTAGGTGCTTTAGTTTCATCTCCCCAAAAAATTCAAAAAAGTAAAAGTGGAAAAAAAGCGTATAAATGGGTGAAAAAATATGGATGGAGCAGTTTACTTTTATCTTGGTTACCAATTGTTGGAGATCCGATTACTATTGCTGCTGGCATTTTCCGAATGAACCTTGTGAAATATGTAGCGATTGTTTTTAGTTTGAGAATTATTCGATATCTTGTTTTAGCATATTTTATTGGATAATCAGTAATTTGAACTAACACTAAACTCTGATAGCCAAAATGAAAAAGAAATAATTACCATCGGAGCACAGAATACGCAGAAGAACCATTTAATTGAGAAACCCACGATTTCAATCGTGGGAATATTATTCGGTAACAACAATAGCCGATTTTAGTCGTTAAAACACTATCACATAAATTCATCCTAATTATTTCTACTTTACGAAGTTAAAAACGAGTATAAATATTTATAAAAAAATACAATAAC
>JAIORE010000410.1 GCA_021108315.1 Candidatus Cloacimonadota bacterium | reverse complement strand
TATTTTTGCTTATTACCTTAATTATATTGAATTAGCTTACTTTTTGTCACTAAAAGTGGTAAACATGGGATATAAGTAAAGAGTAAACCAACAATACAAAAAACAAGACCCCAGCCTCCATTTTGTCCGAAATTATTTATTATAGCTTTTTGAGGTATAAATGGGTCATAAATAACTTTAACTTTGTCTCCAATTTTCAATTTTGGGATAGTTCCTTTATTGGATTTTACTTCAACGTATTTTCCTTCAGTAGATTGTGCTTTACTAATGAAACTCATTGTAGAAACAAGATCGCTAATACTAATGATAATCGTAACAAGAGCAACAAAAGAGAAAATTATTGTTTGATTACTATTGTTTCTCTTTTTCAGTATTTTTCTTATCTGTTCTAAAATATTTATTTCCATCTTTTCTGATTAGTTTATATCTTTCTAATGTCTTTATTATGATATTTGCAAAATATTTATCAGATTGAAAATGACAATCATCCGGAAAACTCTTTTTCATCTCTTGCGTGGTTGTTCTATCAATTATTTCAAGTACATCATCTATACGTAAACCCTTATCATCTATCTTATTAAAAATTTTACGTTCAATTGGACGCATCTATTCTCCAAAAAAATTTTGGACAAAAAAAATCATATAAATATTTTGTCAAAAAAAACAGGAACTGATCAAATAATGAAAAAATTATTGCTTATCACATATTATTGGCCACCAAGCGGTGGTGCTGGTGTATTCCGCTGGTTAAAATTAGTAAAATATTTAGAATTAATAGGTTGGAAATGCACAATTGTAACCACAAAAGATGGTGATTATCCAGCAATTGATAATTCTTTATTAGCAGAGATAGGTCATGATACAGAAATTATCAGAACTAAAACACCTGTTTTTGGGAAATTTTTAAAGAAAATTATGAATCGAAAAGAAAAGATACCTTATGGTAGCTTGAAATCTTCTAAAAATGATTCATTGTTTAGAAAGATTTCTCTTTTCGTAAGAATAAACCTTATTATTCCTGATGTACGTAAAATTTGGATAAAACAGGCTTACAAAGCTGCTAAATTTGAAATTATGACAGATAATTTTGATTTTGTAATAACTACCGGACCACCTCATTCTGTTCATTTAGTGGGTTTGAAATTAAAAAATGAGTTTAAAATTAATTGGGTTACGGATTTTCGTGATCCATGGTCGGAGATAGCTTATTATAATAATGTAAAAAGATGGAAAATTACTAAACTTGCTGATAAATTTTATGAGAAAAAAGTTGTCACAAAATGTGATATAATGCTTGAAGCAGCACCAGACATCCTCGCTGGTTTCAAAAAAAAGAAAAACGTTTTTACCTTGATGAATGCTTTTGATTCGGCTGATTTTGTAAATGTTAAAAAAAGGAAATCGGATAAATTTATTATTAGCCATTTTGGACAGCTTACTGTTGATTCGGAAATTAAAATATTTCAACTGATTGCCAGCAAAATGGTAGAAGATGGTTTTGAAGATATTCGTTTTGATTTTTACGGAAATAATGACAAAAAAGTTATCAGCGACTTACAAAAGGAAGATAACAAAAATATTTTTAATTTTTATGGATATTTTCCTCATTCTGAAATATTGCAAAAAATTGTGGATTCATCACTACTATTACTAATCATTGATACAAACCGTAAAGATGTAATAACACTCAAAATATTTGAATATATTGGAAGTAAAACACCAATTTTAGGCTTGGCTCCACTTGATTCTGAACCTGCTAAAATTATTAACCATTCAAAATCCGGTAAAATGATTCCTTGGCAAAATGAAACAGATATAGTTGATTTCATAAAAAAAACTTATAAAATGTGGGAAATAGGTGAAATTGGAGAGAACAGAAAAAAACTCATATCAGAATATTCTTGGGAGAATAGAGCAGAAAAATTGGATGAGATTTTGGAGAATTTTGAATCAGACTGGAAAAGTTAATACTATTATCAGGCAATATTTCGAGAAGATAGAACTCTTTATTTAAGATGATTTAAAATAACGAGATAATGGTTGGTTAAATTTTAAAAAACAGACTAACACAATTTCAACCAATAAGATGCATTATCAAATCATTTCAATGCGTCTAATTTAAACTATTTTCATTGCTTTTACTAAAACATTCACCATATCAAATAATTTCTCATCTTCACAAAAATCAGAGACAAATTGAATTCCATAAGGTAAACTATTAGAAAACCCAAAAGGAATTGCCAAAGTGGGCAAACCTGCATAAGTCCAAGGTAAATTCATTGCCGGATCACCGGTAGAACTTAATCCTATTGGAGCTGTCGATGTAGCCGAAGGAGAGATCCAAAGATCAATTTCATTTTTAGCTTTTGCTTTAGCAAATTCGTTGCGAAGTTGTAGTTGCCCTGCTTTTGCTTTCTGATAAATATCTGATTTTACGTTTTGTCCTTTTTTGATAAGTTCAATTGTTGATTTCCTGTATAAATTTTCATATCTTTCAAACCAATTTTTATGAACTTCTGTAAATTCAAAGGCAATCATCTCCCGGTGTAAAGAATTAATTTCCTCAATATTATCAAAAACTGGGATTTCTTTGATGGTAAATCCTTTTTTACGAAATTTTTCACAAGTTTGATTAAATTGGGAAATGATTTCGTCAGAAGCTTGTTGCAGATAGTTTCCAATCGGAATTCCCAATACAGATAATATCTTATTTTTTATCGTTGAATTTCTCCATTTCTTACACAAAAGAGAAGCTAGAATCTCGCTTCCTTCTAAATCTTGTGTAAAAAAACCAATATGATCAGCAGAGGGAGAAAATGGTATCACACCATGCGTTGAAATCCTTCCATAACTTGGTTTGAAACCAATATTTCCGCAATAAGCAGCAGGACGTGATATTGAGCCTATCGTTTGAGTTCCAAGAGCCAAAGGAACGAAACCTGCTGAAACTGCAGCAGCTGAGCCACTACTTGAGCCACCCGGTGTGTGAGAAAAATTATGAGGATTTGCAGTATTTCCCGGAGCAAAATAAGCAAATTCTGTGGAAACGGTTTTCCCAAAGATTAGAGCTCCTTCTTTTTTAAGAATTGTTATAACTTCTGCCTCTTTTCCTTTCAAAACTGTAGCTGGTAAGTTTGAACCGCCTTTTGTTTCAAAATTATCAACGTGAAAAATATCTTTAACTCCTATGGGAATACCAAACAAAATCGGTCGTTCCAGTGTATTTGGATATTTTATATATAGTTTTTGTAAGTCATTCAGTAAACGTTCTTTTCTGTTTTTTTCAGGCAGAAATGATTTTATCAAACCATCCCATTCTTCTGTTTTTTTACAAAGTTCATCAATTAAATCTTTAGATGAAAGAGAGTTGTTTCTAATTCCGGTAATTATTTCCGATAATGAGCATTTTGAGATAAATTTATTCATATTACTCCATCTTTCTTCAGTTTATCAATTCTCGCTTTATCAAAGTTCAACATTTTTGATAACATTTCTGCTGTGTGTTCACCAATTTCAGGAGCAGTTTTGCGTGTTTTAGAATCAGGGATATTGGACATTTTAATTGGATTACCGGCGATTTTCAAAGAACCAATTTTTTTATCCTCAACTTCCACAATCATATTTCGAGCTAAAACTTGTTTGTTTGACATTACTTTATCAATTGAATTTATTCTTCCACCGGGAATTCCATTAATTTCAAAAAGTTCTATCCATTCAGAAACTGTTTTTTCAATAATAATTTTTTCCATAATCGGAATTAAGGTTTCAATATTATCTGTTCTCGTCGCATTTGTCACGTATTTCTCATTAGTAATAAGGTCTTTTCTATCAACAATCGTGCAGAATTTTACCCAAAGTTTATCGTTACCAATCGGAACTACAAAATAATCATCTTTTGCTTTGAAAACTTGAAAAGGAGTAACGGTAGGATGACGATTGCCAATAGGTTTCGGATTTTTTGCATCTACTTGGTATCGTGCAAAAGCATTTTCTAACAGAGCAACTTGGCAATCAAGCATAGCAACATCAACTTTTTGTCCTAAACCGGTTTTTTCACGTTGAAACAATGCGGCATTAATTCCAATTGCGGTGTATAAACCTGCTGCAATATCTCCAATAGAAATACCCACTCGCGTTGGTGGAGAATCGGGCCAACCGGTTACACTCATTATTCCACCGAGAGCTTGTGCCAAAATATCATAAGCCGGTTTTTTGGAATCCGGTCCGGTGTGCCCAAAACCGGAAGCAGCAGCATAAATTAATTTAGGATTAATTTTTTTGAGAACATCGTAACCCAAACCTAATTTTTCCATTGTTCCGGGACGGTAATTTTCAGTTAAAATATCTACTTTATTCACTAAATCTTTTAAGATTGCTTTCCCTTCATCTGTTTTCAAATTCAAAGTTATGCTTTTTTTTTCTCTATTTAAACTTAAAAAATATAGGCTTAGCTCATTTTTGAATGGACCAAAATGACGGGCATCATCTCCTGTATTAGGGATTTCAACTTTTATTACTTCCGCTCCTAAGTCGCAAAGTATCGTTGTGCAAAATGGACCTGCTAAAATTCGGGTTAAATCTAAAACTTTAATTCCTTCAAGGGGTTTTGGCATTATTTTCTCCTAATTTGTTATTGTATTGGAATTTCAATGTTTTGCATTATTTCTCTCGCTTAGTCACAAAGAAAATCTTAAGCTTTTTTCCATTCTTCCGGTTTTCCATTTCTCCTTTTCTCATTCTTTCACAATTTCTTACTTTTTTTTGAGGTCTCTGGATTCTCTGTAGTCATTTTTTTTATTTTTAACTAATTTTCGATGTTATTTTATTAAAAATCTCATCCTTTTACTTAATAAAACCATATCTCTTAGATAATGAACATTTTTAGCACTCAACCATTTTTTTTCGAAATCATCTTTTTGAACAAGAGTAGCAATTGCAGATAAAGTTTTCAAATGAAATGCTCGATCTTCTTTTGTTCCTATGAAAGTAAATATAGCTTTTACTGAATTTTCATTAGAAGTGAACCTAATGCCTTCTTTGCACCTGATAAGCATTAAGAAAAAATGATCACTTCCTTCGATAATTATATGAGGAATGGCAATAAATGGTGATATAGCGGTATTGCAATCTTCTTGTCTGTTCTTTAAAAGATTAAAAATTTCTTCTTTATCTATCTCAAGTTCATTAGAAACTTTTTTGGAAATTATTTTAAAAAGTTGATCCAATTCAAGCGGACCTGGCAGATCTAAAATTTTTGCAGTTTTAACCAAATTATCAAATTTATCCGGTTGAATATTATCTCGATCACATAAAATATCTCTGAATTCAGATTCCAAAATGTGATCAGTTAGCCTGTTATCAGTTATTCTTTTCAATAAATGTAAAAGTGCATACTCACCTGCATATTTCTTTCTTCCGTAAAACAAATAAACACTTGCACTTATCAAAAGAAAAGTAATACTGATCTCAAATGCTTCAAGCCCGAGGTCAATAATAAAAAATGAGAAAATAATTATTCCAAAAATCTGCAACCAAGGATATAAAGGAGCTTTGAAGCTTGGTCTATAATTTTTCAGTTTACTTTCTCTCAATACAATTACAGCAAGATTAGTCAAAACATAAGTCGTTAAAATAACAACAGAAGCAGCTTTTACTAACATTTCCAAAGGTAGTTGCAATGCCAGAATAATAAATAATCCTGTTATGAAAATCGAGAGTACAGGTGTTTTAAACCTTTTATTAACTTTACCAATAGCCTTTGGTAGAAGATTATCTCTACTTAAAGCCAATGGATAACGGGATGCTGACATTATTCCGGCATTTGCGGTAGTAATAAAAGCCAATAAAGCAGAAATAGAAATGATGATAAATCCGGGTGTTCCTGCAATGTCTTTTGCTGCATCCGCTATCGGAGTAAGTGAATCGGAAAATATTGAGGCAGGTAAAATTCCAATTGTAACAATGAGAAGAAAAGTATAGATAATTGTTACAGTAATTAGCGAAGCTATCATACCAAGTGGAATATTCTTTTTGGGATTTTTAACTTCCTCTGAGACACTGGCAACTTTTAACAAACCACCAAATGATATAAAAATAAAACCGGCTGTAGCAAAAATCGAATTTATTCCGTGAGGAGCAAAAGGATAAAAATGAGATGTATTTATTTTATCAAATCCAAAATATATATATAAAACCATTAAAATTAATAAACCCGATACAAGTGTCACCTGAAATTTAGCAGCTTCTTTTACTCCGATTATATTCAATATAATAAAAAAAGTACAAATTAGAATTGTAGATATCCATACTGGAAATCCGGTAACAATAAAAATAATTTCTGAAATACCAAATATAGCAAAAGCACTTTTCAATGATAACGCAAACCAGCTAAAAAAACCTGAAATAGTTCCGATAAATGGTCCAAAACTTCTATTGATATAATAATAATCTCCTCCGGCTTTAGGCATAGCTGTGGCAAGTTCAATAATACTGAAAATACCAACCAGAGCTAAAATACCTGCCAAAAAATATGAAATAAATACAGCCGGTCCGGTTCTAGCAAAAGCAAGCCCAGGTAAAATAAAAATTCCGGAACTTATCATTGCACCGGTTGCAATACTGAATACATCGAAGAAATTTAATCCTTTTTTCAATTTCATTTTAAATCTATATTCCTTTTACTATTTTATTTTGCTGAATCTAACATTTCTCATTTAGCAAAAAAACCTTTTTCTAGATAATCTTTAAAAGTTTATTATCCCATATCTTGTACTCTGTCTCTTTTTTTGAGAGACTGTTCACACCTCACCCTATCTTTATCAATAAGTTAGCTGCAATATATTTGGTAATATTGCACATCTTTATGTTATTATTACATTCTTTCGACAGTTAAAAAGCTAAAAAGAAAAATACTCTAAAAAGAAGTCCACAATTTCAATCGTGGGACAATTCGGAATCATTCCTACATGACTTTAGTTGAAAAAGAAAATAGACACTAAAAACAATGGAGAATAATTATGATGAATCTAGTGAAGTATTTTACGAATAAAGTCGGCTATTGTTACTGCATAAAATATTACCACGGTAAAAAACGTGAGCTTCTAAATTAAATTGATGAAAAAATAAATTTTAACTTTTTTGTCAATTGATACCAAAAAGAAAAAACAAATAGGAAACTAGAGACTGTTCACATCTCAGACCACCTTTTTCAATAAGTTAGCTGCTATAGCTTTGGTAATATTGCACATCTTTA
>JAIORE010000290.1 GCA_021108315.1 Candidatus Cloacimonadota bacterium | reverse complement strand
CAGTTATTTTTAAATTTAATCTATTGCTTATGATTATTACTTTTTTGTATTACACCCCATTGACATTATGTTCAGAAACCATATTCAAAAGGGTGAATATCTCTTTCATCTCTTTACTGTTTCCGATAATTTCCGGAAAATCTTTCCGACCACCATTTGTGATTAATTCCTTTACTTCATTCAATTGTCTATCTTTAATTTCTTCAATATCTATGGATTTATACTCACTTAAAACACTTATTTTCAGTTCATAGTATTTTTCTTGATATTCATAAGCTTTTTGATAAGCTTTTATTTTATAATAAATATCTTTTGCTTCCTTGTAGATCATTTTCTGCATTGTTTTTAACTTTTGCTTTTCTGTATATTCAATAGATTTTTTTAGATGTTGTTGCGCCTTTTTATATTCTTTTAGTTTTATGTAAACTGAAGCAATATTAAGCTGAATATAAGGGAAGATATATTCATCCTTTAATATTTTAGCTGCATTATAAGCTTTCAGATAATATTCAAGGGCAAGATCGTATTTTTTCTGATCTTCATATATTACCCCAATATTGCTTAATGAATAGGGAGTTGTTCTATGATGTTCAAATTCTTTTATTGATCTGTTAAAGTATTCGAGAGCAAATTCATAATTTTTGGAATTTGAATAAGTTACGCCAATATCATTATAAATTACGGATAATATGCTCTCTTTACTATCCAACTTCTCGAAGATTTCTAAAGTTTTAAGATGATATTCCAGGGCTTTGTCATACAATTCAAGAAGACTATAACCAGTAGCAATTTTTGAATAAGTTTCAGCAATATTTCGTTCATTATTGATCTTTTTATTATAATCAAGTGAATAAAAAAGATACTCAAAACCCTTTTTGAAATCTCCGAATTCCATATATAATCTACCTATGTACATCGCTGAATTTATGTGGAATTCCGGTTTCTCCGTTTCAGAAGTAGCGTTAAAAGTCAGTATCAGATATTCGAGTGCTTTTTTCACCTTTAGCATTCGCGAATAATTATGACCAATATAATAATAACAATTTATGATGTTTATTTTTTCACTAAATTTTTCATAGATATTTAAGGCTTGTAAAAAAGCCTGGTTAGATTCTTTATGTTTGGAAAGATTATGAAATATATTTCCTATCTTTTGAAGAATTTCCGCTTTATCGGTTTCATTAGATATTTTCAGGGCAAGTTCCAAAGCTTCTTTAGCAAATTTATATTTGTCTTCCGGTGATTTTTTCGATTTTTTTGTAGAGAGTTTGATCAGTTTTTCAATTTTCATTTTCATAATGCTTCCTTTTGGGAACTTTTTTATAAAATCACCATTATTATTTCCTGTAATTTTATCAAGATATATCTGCAATATCTATTCCAAAAAAAAAGACGACTGTTTTAAGTCGTCTTTTTTTATGTTTGAGTGTTGCAACACTAACTTTTCAGAACTTATCCTGTGAAGTGGCAAAACCTATTTCATTAAATTTTTTTTTATCTTTTCAAAATTATCCAAAACAGTAAATTTAGGAACAAAAACATAGATTACTGCTGCTAAAGTTCCTAAATTTTTTGTGATGAAAATGCTTGTATTTTTATTTCTTTATTTTTGTATTCTCTTCTCCCCTAAAATGATTCAACCCAATCACAGCAGTGATCTTATAAAAATAATTTTTGTTTTCATTCAATACGTTTGTATCTGTGAATGATATTCCACTTGTGTTACCTATATACTGCATTATTTGAGGTATGAAAACCGGTTCTTCACTTCGGTAAATGTTATAAACACTAATTGTGGTGGGATTGCCATAAATATCTTCAGTTACAGGATTCCAAGTAAGTTCAATAGAGTTGCCATTTATGATGGTTGTGATATTCTCTACAGTACTCATCTCTACACCATTGGCAAAATAAATAAAATTATCAGATCCATCAGAGAATTCTCCTTCAATAGCGTAATTATCTATAGCACTAACTTTCCAATAATAAGAAATATTATCATTAAGATTTGTATATCCGGCAATTTCATTAATCTGGATTGCATAGGCATAGTCTCGATTTTTGTTTTTTAATACAGACATGTCTTTGTATTTTTTTGTGTAATCAACTTGTTTTCTTTTCTTAGAAATTAATGTTGATCTCACTAATCCAATATTGGTTACATCTACTTCAGGTGAAGAGAAATCGTTATTGTCATCAATCTGAAGATGATAGTGACTTACCTCATCTCCGATATCAGGATCAGTTGAAGTGAGCCAAACCAAATGATCTTCAGCAGTCATATAATCACTGGTTAGGGGTAAAATCGGATCTGGAATAGATGGCTCCAGGCTGACTGTAAATTTCCATGTTTCTTTACTGTATATCGTTAAGATTTCGTCTTTTGCAGCTACTTTCCACCAGTAATGATTGATCCCGCTTAACGTATCAGTAATAGTATAGGTTGTGTTCGTGGTGGGAATACCAATATTGTAGGTAGCCCAAGTACTATCTGCTGTGTACATGAATTCGTATTGAGTTGTATAAGCTTCCGGATCTGCTGCTGGTTCCCAGGTAAATGAAGGATGTTCTATATCAACAACTACATTATTTGCTGGAGTTAATAGTGAAAATTCTTCTGGGGGAAGATTATTAAATAGGGAACTTGTTGAGAAGGGATGGAAGTAAACATATCCACGAGCATGTTCATCTACTTTATCATAAATTCTCGTTGTAATGAAAGTGGAATCTGAGCTATTCCAGAAATTATGCAGACAATTTATATTATTTGAAGTTTCATTATATACTTCGTAAATACCGTTTCCATAAAGGTTACAGGTTAAACTTGGATCATTTCCAATTATAGGGTTACTTGAACCCTGCAAATAAATACCATAGGAATTATTGTTGATAAATTGTGAAATTTGTATTTGCGGGTTTGAGTTATTACATCGTAACCCGTATTGTCCCGAGTTTCTTATAGTTGTATGATCTATTGCTGGTTGACTGGTGGCATAACTATAGACATTATAGGAACTTCCATTTTCTATAGTACAATAGGCTATAGATGATGTGGCACCACCGGTATTACTTCCATCATCAAAATAAATTCCGTCCCAACCGCTGATTGAATCATTAAGCGAAGTAAAGGTGATAATACTATCAGGAGTACCAACTGCATAAAGTTCACCACCATCGTTGTAATCATCCCCGATTTTAAGCACACAATCCACATCAAAACGTAATGTATTTCCAGGAGCGATAGTTAATTTTGCTCCTACACCATTAGTGGTTTCTATCGTTACATCTCCCAGAACGGAATATCCATATTGCCAATATGGTATAAAATTATCAGCACCAGTAACATTTCCCCCTAATCCAATAAAATTCTTACCATTTCCCAAAAATTGAAAAGTAGAAACGTCATCTTGCATTAAATTAATCTTATCATAGATCAGACCATATTCTGCATTATTTTCTACCTGAATATTCGATAAACTGATTGTCGAACTATTAACATCAATACCATTTCCTGCGGAATATTGAACTAGGCAGCTATCCACGATATGATTATTCGCTGAATTGAAGGAAATATTATAAGTATTTCCTTTTTCAATGACACAATTTTTTAATTGAGATATCATACTATAATAATCACTAGAAGGATTGAAATTGATACCTGTCCAACCCCCAGTGGAATCATTTGCTGCTGTAAAAGTGATCAAGCTGTCAGTTGTTCCTATTGCATGTAGCTCACCTCCATCATTACCACTATCACCCATTCTGAAAACTCCATTGTCAAACTTCAGTGTACAGCCTGGCTCGATTGTCAAATTACAAGCTGCATTTGATTTCTCAACAATCAGATTTCCTAAAAATAGATAGGGTGCATTACAATATTTCCATCTTCTATCGGCAGAAATTGTCCCTGCTTCTGAGGCTACATAATTTAAGGTATTGTTGTGAATATTCAAGTTATTTAATTCTCTGATATAAACTGGAGCGTTATAATAGATCGGGTACTCACCGTTTCCAGTAATTTCAGAATCAGATATTGTTAAATATGAGCTTATAACATGAATTCCTTTATTCAATGAATTTCTAATTACACAGTCTTCGATCGAAATACTATGAGTTGAGTTTAAATAGATATTGCGATTATTACCATTTTCGATAATACAATTTTTCAGATATGATGTACTTCCAGCATAATCACTTGCACTATAAAAAATGATTCCATTCCATCCACCGGGATTACCATTTGCAGAGGTGAATGTAATTAAGTTATCCGGTGTTCCTTCAGCATATAATTCTCCTCCATCATCACCATTGTCACCAATGATCAGTCCAAAATTTTCTTCAAACTTAATTGTATTACCGGGTTCAATTGTTAATCTGCATTTTGATCCATGCAAATCCACATTGATATTGCCAAGCATCAGGTAATCTCCATTACAATAATTCCAGGTTCTATCTCCAGTGATCGTTCCACTTTCAACAGCTAAAACATCCATTGTATTATCATGAATATTAAGACTGAAAATATCTCTGAGATAATTGGGTGTATTGAAGTAAATAGGATAATCCGAGTTTCCCGTTAGTTCCGTATTGGATATAGTAAGATATGAGCCAGCAACATGAACTCCTTTATTTGCCGAATTTCGCACAAGGCAGCTATCAATTGTTACTGAATGTGCTGAATTTAAGTAGATGTTGTAGGTATTGCCATTTTCTATTATACAATTTTTAAGAGAGCTGGTTGCTCCACCGTAATCACTTGCATTATGAAAATATAAACCATCCCATCCAGCAGGATTTCCATTTGCAGAAGTAAAAGTTATGGTGCTATCGGGTGTTCCTTCCGCATATAATTCTCCTCCGTCATCACCGGCATCACCAATAATAAGTCTCACTCCTTCTTCAAACTTTATAGTGTTACCTGGCTCAATTGTTAATCTGCATTTACTTCCATGTAGATCTACATTGATATTACTTAAAACTACATAATCACCATTAAAATATGGCCAGATTTTATCTGAAGTTATTGTGCCACCCTCTAAAGCAATTGCTCCAACAAGATTATTATTCAAATCAAGTCCATTAGGGATATTGATATTCGGGGAAGGTAAATGAAGTCCATAATCATTATTTCTTGAGAAACAATTTACAAAAGTTGGAGTTCCTGAATTGATAAAAATACCTTCGTTGGCATTGTTTTCAAAATAGCATTGATCAAAGGGAACATCAGCAGTTGTAAGATATATTCCTCTGCCGTCAGAATATCGGAAAGTAGAATGTGATGTGTTTGGAGCAATTGTTCCATTACAATATAGATTTGCATCACGTGAACCGAATCCGGCTTTTTCTATAATTGTGTATTCCATAGTAGAAGAAACTCCATTATCACTATTAGGATCAAAATATAGTCCATCCCACGTGCCTATTTCATCATCATAACTGGTAAAAAGAATCGAATCAGTACTTGTTCCTACACAATAAAGCTGTGCTTGCCCTATAGTAAATCCTGCTTCAGGAGAAAAAATAACTTCCACGCCAGGTTCTATAGTTAAACTACTACCACTACTTAAAGTAATATCAGCAGTAACCCAGTATGGGCTATTTGCCAAATACCATGTATTTGTTCCAGTTATTGATCCTGAAACTTCTGTATGTCCTCCTATTTCAATCGTTACATCACTTAAAGAGAGGGTGCTTAACACATCATTTGTATGAAACCAATACATATATTGAAGATATCTTTTGGATTCGCTAACTGTGACTGGATTTTCCATATCATGATCTTGCCAACTTCCCCAATTTTGATCTTCTAATGCTGTTCTATAAAATATATCATAATCTAAAGGAACTGTGTTATTAATAGTATATGAAATATCATTTATCAAGCGATTATTCCCAAAGTTAAATTGCTCAGAAACAAAAATTCCATCCTTCACTTTATCAGTCGAAAGAGTTAAATCCGAATAATAACAATCTGCAATGTATCCTCTTACAACATCGTTGTACCCACCAAAACAGAAAACTCGGTCATTAATACCAATAGCTTCTGCATCAGTAAGGTACAGAGGATAATGGGGACCTGAATTCCAGGTAAATGTAGGTGAATCATTGATATCAGTATAATAGGTTAAATTAGAAATTGCTCCGTCGTCACCACCTATAATGGTGACCAAATCATTGAAACATGTTGAAGAATGCCCACTTATCGAAACAGGTAATGTATTTGCTGCGAGCCAAGGTGTACAAGTACCATCAAAATTTATTTGTGAATAAAACACTGTGTTTGTTTTTGTTCCGCTGTTGTTATATCCACCAATAACATAGATATAATCAGAATAAACAACCATAGAATGTTGGTTTCTATTATCAGGAAGATTATTCGTAGCAGAAAAAGTTGCTATTTCTCCTAATGGACCAACTTTTGCAAAATAAACATTATTTATTGCAGTGTCTTCCGTACTAAGATTCGAACCACCGATAAGGTAAATATAACCGGCAATATATTCTGCTGTAAAACCCCATAATGTCTGAGGTAAATTGGTAGTTGAAGATTGCCAATCACCTATGGAACCATCTTCCTCTAACTTTGCGTAATAAATCGTATCAAATGGAACTCCATCCTGTCTACCACCGAGAACATAAATGTAACCATTCGCAACTACTACTTCATGATTCCTTACTTCAACAGGAAGTGAATTTAGTTGTGTCCAGCTGCCAATGGTTGTAGTTGCATTTGCTCTATAGACCGCATCTGAGTATGTTGTTCCATTAAAACCACCAATTAGATAAACAAAATTATTCCAATAACATACTTCATGATCTTTTAAGGTATTCGGTAAACTTGTAGTTGCGACCCAGGAATTCATTGCTGTTGCTTGGGTAGGTAAAATGATGCTCCCACTTGAGTTCATCACATTATTCATAAATCCTTGATTAAAATCATCTGCTGAGGTGTGTGTGAAATTGACTTCTGCTCTTAAACCATTGGTTACAAAAGCCATTAAAACAATAAGAAAAAACATAACTTTGGACATAAACTCCTCCTAATTAATCAGTTGTTAAATATTTGCTTTTAAGAAGTGTAAGATAAAAGTAGTTCAGAAGTATTATGAGATTTTATATTCACACTTCTTTATCTATTGTTTTAATTGGTTTTTCAAGCTTTTATATGTCAAGCAATATTTACTCACAATTACATATATTCCCATTTTAAAATATACAAGCTATTCAATATATATTTAGGCTTGATTAATTACGATAATAGAGACTGTTCAACTGCACTCTCACTATTAATCATTCTTTATAGTTTTTCTTACAA
>JAIORE010000027.1 GCA_021108315.1 Candidatus Cloacimonadota bacterium | reverse complement strand
GCTCACTATCTTGGGATTCAATCAAAAGATTGCTAAGCAACTATACCTATTCTACAATATTAATTCCAACTATTGATGGCAAAACTGTTCATCCTCGGAAACCGGGAGAACCGGAATCCGTCCATAAATTAATTTTTGAAAATTTAGATATTGATTGGAGAAATCTACCCATACATAAAATTAAAATTTAAACTCGTTGCATAGTTGATGTAGTGCCTGAACTCTCAAACCCTCTCGTAGAGCTGATTCTTTTTTGAAATGCGAAAGGTAGGATAATTATCTTTTCCATTCCAAATAACATAATTATTATCATCTACAATTTTTATTTCACAAATAAGTGCTCCTTTGATATTAAAAATTTCTATAGAACCATCCGTAACATTTTTTGGTAAATTATATCTGATTTTAGTTGTAGGATTGAAAGGATTTGGATAATTCTGTGATATATAAGCATCATGAATATTCAAAATGAATCCATCATCAATAGAAGCAGAAGCTTCCACCAGAAAATCGTCCGCAAAAAGATAATAATCATCTACAGAAACACATTGCACTGCGAGATAAATCGTATTTCCAGTGTATGAATTCAAATTATAAGAATATTGTTGCCATTGATCGGAAATATTTGTTTCTGAGCCTATAGTAGTGGTGAAATTACCAATACTTGTTCCACTTGTAGAAAGTTTCACATTAAAATCTTCTAGATAAGTAGCGGAATGAGATCGTGCCCAAAATGAAAAATTTGCAGAATTTACATTTGTTAGATTAATCGCAGGGGTTATTAACCAATCATCGTTCCCTGAAGAATTATATTGAACTATTGCTCCATAAACACCAGAATGAGCCAGATCAAATTGAGGATTTTGAGATTCAGAAGCTACAGTCCAACCATATCCATCATTATCATCATCAATAGATAGATAGATAGCCAACCTGTTGCAGAACCGCTTTCAAATCCTTCATCAAGAAGAGTTGTGCTTCCACCTCCAGTCCAATTTAAAGCATTTACAGGATTAATCATTCCCCAACCGTAAGTCTGATCATAGCCAGCAGATCCAAGATCGGTTGCAGTTTCATAAATTGCGCTTGTTACATTATCAAAACCGGTAATTCCATGAGAAACTAATAAGGCACAAAGCCCAGCTACATGAGGAGTAGCCATAGAAGTTCCTTGAAAAAATAGATAATCAAATGAGCTTACATCATGAGGTGGTTCGCTCATAGCATCAGAAAATGTATTTTGCAAAACACCGTCTTGATAGCCATCTGAATTTAAGTCTTCATTCGTATTTCCTCCAGGAGCAGAAATATCTAGCCCGGCTCCATATTGAGAATATGGAGCAAGATCATCATCATAATCTGTAGATGCTACGGCAATACATTCATCATAACCAGCAGGATAAGATAAAACCCCATCGCCTGAATTTCCGGCAGCAATTACAGGAATTGAACCACTATTCACGGCATTTATCAAAGCAGTGTGTACGACTTCCCAACCGGTTGCATCTCCAGGAGCACCACCTAAGCTCATACTGAGAATATCAGCTCCGTTTTGATACGCAAATGCTACTCCATCAGCAATCCATTGAGTAGAGCCTGATCCGCTATGATCCAAAACCCGAATTGGCATAATCGTTGTATTGAATGCCATCCCAGCAACTCCGGTACCGTTATTCGTAGTTTGAGCAATTGTTCCTGCACAGTGAGTTCCATGACCGTTTTCATCATTTGCATGGTTATCATTATTAACAAAATCATAACCGTTAGTAAAGTTTGTTCCGGATAGATCTGGAGCTTGATGATACTGCCCGTTCGGTGAATAAACCTCACCTTGTTCATGAGCTGGGATTGTATAATTTTCATAAGCAACTCCACTATCAATAACTGCTACTTTTACTGAAGAATTTCCACCTTGTTCAATATCCCAAGCTGCTGGCATATTTAAGTGTTGAGCATCAAAATGCCATTGATAAGAATAAAATTGATCATTTGGAGTCCAAAAAGCATGAGCCATCACATTTGGTTCTGCAAATTTAACGATTTTAAATGTATTAAAAATTTCAACTATCTCCTTTACACCACTATTTTCTGGAATTATTACTTTATGAAATCCTAAATATGGACTTGTATATGATATATAACATCCCATTTCAAGCAATAGTTGCTCTTTTTCGCTTTTCTTGGCATTATCTTTGAACATTATAGTGATCTCTCCGGGAATTATTTCATTTTCCCAAAGCTGGTTAGTTTCATTTTGCTGACTGATTTTAAAAAGCTCTTTTTTTGCAGAAGCATTTATACAGGTGATTGCAAAAATAAATAATACAATAAATAACAGTTTTCTTTTCATTTTCTTTTCCTCCATATTCGTTTTAGATTTTTTCTTACCAATCCAAATCTTATATTTTTTGAATACATAAGTTTTAGTTAATTATGTCAAATTAAATTTCATTTTAACCTATTTTAACGAAATATTGGTGCCAAATAGCAATATTTTATTGGTAAGCCTTATCTAATATTGTTTTGTAGCAATTAGCATATTTTAATTATAATACATATAAACTTATTTGTGAAACGTTTTATTGCTTTTAGGTTAAAATGTTACAAATATTCGTTGTTCATTTATAGGATCATGTGCTAATCTCTTGACTTAAAATCTGTAATACTATGTCTCGCATTTTAGGAGAGAAAATGGCAAAAATTGTATATGGTTTATCAGGTGAAGGTTCTGGGCATTCTTTTAGAGCTCAAGTGATGATCAAATTCCTTTTGGAAAAAGGTCATGAGGTTAAAGTTACAAGTTATGATAAGGGTTATGAAAACTTAAAAAATAAATTTGATGTATTAAAAATTGAAGGTCTGAGATTTATCATAGAAGACAATCGTATATCAAAGCACAAAACGATTGCTGAGAATTGGAGCACTATTTCTCAAAGATATGCATCATCACAAATTCTGAAACAGAAACTTTTCAAAGAATTCAAACCTGATTGTGTAATCACAGATTTTGAACCTATGACAGCATATTTTGCGAACCAATACGATATTCCGCTCATTACGATAGATAACCAACATCGTATGCGTTATATGAAAATCCACTATCCTACAGAATTGTTAGCAGATGCGATCCTTACTGAAAATTTAATCAGGTTGATGATCCCAAGACCGGATATTTCATTGATTTCTACATTTTATTTTACTGAACTGAGAAATGATCGCAACTTTCTGTTTCCTGCCATCATAAGTTCTGAAATTCAAGAAATAACTCCAGAAATCAAGGATCATATTTTGGTTTATCTTACCGCAGGTTTTGAATCTCTTTTGGAAAAATTAAAAAACTACAAACGTGAAAAATTCATTGTTTATGGTTATGATAAAGATTTTCAAGATGATAATCTCCATTTTAATAAAGCTGGACGTGAGAATTTTTTACGTGATCTTGCTACTTCAAAGGCAGTTTTCGGCACTGCAGGTTTCACTTTGATGACAGAAGCCTTCTATCTAAAGAAACCATATTGTGCTTTTCCGCTCAAAGGTCAGTTTGAACAAATATTTAATGGATTTTTATTAGAAAAAGTGGGTTATGGTAGAACAGTAAAAAATCTTGAAATTGATATTATTTCATCTTTTCTCTATAACATCCCTGAGTTTCAAGAAAAATTCAAAAATGTAAAGCAAGAAGGAAATTCAGCAATCTTTGAAAAACTCTCAGAAATATTAGCTGATGATTGTCGGATTTTAAAGCAATACAATGAGAAAAGAAAATCTATTTTTGCTTGAAAATTTTCCACATAGATAAAGTACAATCAAAAAGTAATGCAGTCAAAAGGGAACGATACAAACCTTAATTATGAACATGGTTACGATAAAAATTACTATCAAATTAAGGGAAATAATATATACAAATAACTAATTTTAGCTTTTGCTTGACACACATATAATATTAGAAAAAGAGAAGAAAAAATATTATATTTGGAGTTTAGAAATGGCTGAAAACCGAATACTTAAACATCCAGTACTTTCTGTTCCTATACATGAGGATGTAACTTTTTATTGGAATAACAAACCTTTAATTGCCAAGAAAAATGAGATGATCTCCTCCGCCCTAATTGCTAACGGAATAAAAATATTTGGGCATCATCCCAAAGATAATAGTGCTCAAGGAATTTTTTGTGCAAATGGTCAATGTGCAAAATGTACAGTAATTGCCAACGGATTGGCAGTAAAATCGTGTATGACAGCAGTACAAAAAAATATGATCGTCGAAAGTTTAGAAGGTTTTACTGATTTACCAGAAATTACAGAAAAACCACAATTAGGTGATATAGAAAATATCAAAACTGATGTTATAATTATCGGTGGTGGTCCTGCAGGACTTTCTGCTGCAATCCAAATTGGAAAAAGTAATATTAATACAATTTTGATCGATGATAAAAACATTCTCGGTGGAAAACTGGTTCTACAAACACACAAATTTTTTGGTTCAGAAGAAGATTCTTATGCCGGAACTCGTGGGATAGATATTGGGAAAAAACTTGCATCTGAGGTGAAATCATTAGAATCAATTTCAGTTTGGCTGAACAGTACTGCCTTATTCGTTTTTAGTGATAAAAAAGTAGGAATTCTCAAAGATGGCAAGTATAAAATTGTAGAACCCAAACTCATTTTAAATGCTGCCGGAGCACGCGAAAAATTCTTGCGTTTCAATGGAAATACGCTTGCCGGAATTTATGGAGCGGGAGCATTTCAAACGCTTGTAAATCGAGATTTGGTAAAAGCTTCCAACCGTTTATTTGTAATCGGAGGAGGAAATGTTGGACTTATTGCGGCTTATCACGCTCTCCAAGCAGGAATTGATGTAGTCGGGCTGGTAGAAGCAATGCCGAAATGTGGTGGCTACAAAGTTCATGATGACAAACTCAAAAGATTAGGCGTGCCAATCTACACATCTCATTCAATTTTATCTGCAAATGGCAAAGAAGAGGTAGAATCTATCACAATTACCCAAATTGATGAAAAGTTTCAGCCTGTTCCAAATACTGAGAAAACATTTAAATGCGATACAATTTTGGTTGCTGTTGGTCTTGATCCTGTTAATGAATTTACCTTTGAAGCACAAAAAGCTGGAATCCCAATCTATGGAAGTGGTGACGCAGAAGAGATTGCCGAAGCTTCCTCAGCAATGTTCAATGGGAAAATTGTTGGATTAAAAATTGCAAAAGAGCTGGGTGCAAAAATAAATAATATTCCGCAAGAATGGTATGAAAAAGCTGAAATATTGAAATCTCATCCCGGAGAAATCAAGCCATATATTACTCCTACAGAAAAAGTTGGAATCTATCCAGTGATTCATTGTCTACAGGAGATTCCTTGTAATCCATGCACTACAGTGTGTCCGACAAATTCTATCAATATTGAAAATAATGAGATCATGGGAATACCATTTTATAAGGGAAAATGTATCGGCTGCAACAAATGTGTTCTAATTTGTCCCGGACTGGCAATTACCCTTGTTGATTATCGGAAAAATCCTGAATTACCAATAGTTACAGTACCTTATGAAATTTCTAATATTCCGGTGAAAGTCGGTGATTTTGTGCAAGCGGTTGATATAAACGGAGATTTTTTGAGTGAAGTAAAGATCGTAAACATCAATGATAAACAGAACAGGAAAACGCATTTGATAAAATTGGAAGCTGTGCCGGAAATTGCTTCGAAAATCGTTTCGTTCTCCATTCAAAAAAAAGAAGTAAGTCTTCATGAGATAAATGTTCATAAAATAGATTTAGATTCTGATGATTCTATGATTTGTCTGTGTGAAAGAGTTTCTACAAAAGAGATTAAAGCACTTATCAAGCAGGGAATCACGGATTTGAATCAGATAAAAGCTATAACCAGAGCCGGAATGGGACCTTGTGGGGCAAAAACTTGTGATACGCTTATCAAACAGCTTCTTCGGCAGGAAAGTATTTTGCCACAAAGTATTGTTCAAAACACAAAAAGACCGATTTTCATTGAAGTTCCTCTTGGAAAATTTGCAGAAGGTGAAAAGGAGTAGAAATGCCAAATAAAAATAATGATGTTATTATTATCGGAGCCGGTTCCATAGGAGTTCCAGCCGCTTTATCGTTGGCAGAAAAAAAACTTAAAGTTTTGGTGATTGATAGCGAACACAGTGTGGGACAGCAAAATAACAAAAAAGCAATTGGCGGAGTAAGAGCTACTCACTCCGATTTCGGAAAAATAAATATCTGTAAAAGAAGCATTGAAATATTCTCTACTTGGAAAGAAAAATATGGTAATGATATCGGTTGGCTGAGCCATGGATACAGTTTTCCTGCTTACACAGAAGATATTGAAAAAAAACTTAAGGATTTGATAAAAATTCAAACTTCTTTTGGCTTGAACATCAAATGGATAAGTTCTGAGGAATATGAAACTCTTGTTCCCGGAATAGAGATGAAAAATTTAAGAGGATCAACCTATTCTCCCGAAGATGGCAGTTGTTCCCCGCTTCTATCCATAAATGCTATGTATCTACGTAGTTTATCATTAGGAGCGGAATATCATTTCTCAGAAAAAGTGAAACATATAATTACTCAAAATAACAAGATTGTTAAAATTAAAACCAATAAAGATGAATATTCTTGTGGATATTTGTTGAATGCTGCCGGCAATAATGCTACTGAACTTGCCAAATTAATTGATATTGATCTTTCCATATTTCCTGATAATCACGAAGCTGGAATTACAGAACCGGTTAAAAGATTTTTTGAACCGATGATCGTTGATCTGCGGAAACGAAAAGGCTCTACAAATTTCTATTTCTATCAAAATAATGAAGGACAAGTCGTTTTCTGTATTACTCCTGAACCATCAATCTTAGGAATTAAAAATGATTCAACTTCTGCTTTTTTGCCGATGTGTTCCAGAAGAATGTTAGAGGTTTATCCACGCTTAGGTAATTTGAGAGTGCGTAGAACTTGGCGTGGTCAATATCCGATGACACCTGATGGATTTCCGATTATTGGCAAAACTAAAAAATATGACAATTATATAAATGCAGTTGGGATGTGTGGACAAGGTTTTATGCTCGGTCCGGGTGTAGGTGAACTTATTTCCAGAATTGTTTTAGAAGAAAAAAATCCTGATGATAATAGAATCCTTGAAAGTTTTGATCTATATCGAGATTTTTCCGGAATGGAGCAATTTAAATAATGATCGAATGGAAAATGTTTTAGCCATGTACAAACACAGATCAACTTAGTCGCTGTAAATAAATAACCTTTACAAAGAGAAGTGATTTAATATTTTTGAATT
>JAIORE010000454.1 GCA_021108315.1 Candidatus Cloacimonadota bacterium | reverse complement strand
TTGTTTCTGGTTTGTTTGCCATTTCAGTTTAAGCCACAATGTCAATTTTTACCATAATGTGGTATTAGTATATAAAGATATTGATGTCGCATCATAGTGATTTCACATTATAACATTACATGAAGTTCGCTGATCTGCCCATTTAAATCTGATGCCAGGACTAAGATTTGAATGATTAGGATATCTTCCAGAGTTGTAGGGAATAGATCAGGCTGTTAAAGTGTCGTGAGTGCGCCAGGATTAAGCTGTATATAGAAAAACTGGTTTAATCCCAGTGTTAATTTTAGACCTTAGTATTGTGAGATGCACCCAGAAGCTAACAATATTTGGTGAATAGTGAGTTCTGGATGCATCAAGCGCTCTAAAATTCCAAGAGGTTGAGTCTATGGATAATAGTGCGCATAATATGAAAAGATGGGGTGTGATTTAAACGTTTTGCTTCTTACAATGCTGTCCAGATCAGGCACACTATGAAGCCCCCTAGAATATCTTGGAACATCTGGTCCCAAATTGAAAATTATTCATTAATTCCGGCTATTATTATCAATAAATTCTTAGTATGCATAAAGACTTTACTAAGTAATGAGTTTTTGCACCTTAATGTTATTAAGAATTACGGTTCAGATGGATGCGCAAGAACACCTATCGTCTAAGTCACGGACCCCGGATTTCGCTAACGTTCAAATCCAGGGCATCTGGGGGATGCTCGAGAGTAAATCTTTATCTGGATATTTTTGACTATCCCCGCAAAAAAGGGTATCACCCCGATTCGTACGTACATGTACGCTAAGAGTCTTAAGTTGAAGTTCTTGGTTTACTATTTTATAAGGTGATATCAAATGAATTTGATGAATGTGAATACCACGTTATTTGTTCTTCATCAATAATTATTATTTCTTTTTTGATAATATAATAATCGTTGAATTTTTGTGATGATACAGCAAAATTACCATTAGGTAATTCAAAAATCATATGATATCGTTCTATCCTTTCAGCAATAGAACTTGTTGTACTACTTTTTTTCCACATTGAATGACCGTTTAATGTTACCACTTTATCAGCCGTTAATATCTTCTCTATACTCTCGAAATATGTAAATTTATCACCATAATCACTTATTATTACATGAGGTAATATTTTTTCCCATTGTTCTTTATTTAATTTCACTACTTTGATCATAATCTTACCCACTTCTTCATTAGTTCTTAGCTTTCATAAAGTTGCCTTTGTGCACATTTCCTATGAAAAACTTAAAATGCATCATCGATGCATTACGGCTTTTCATGTTTCATGCATGAACGCCAGTTCATGATAGTTTATATAATGGATTATTTTGCATACAATAAAATATTTACATGAAAAAATCAAAGTTCATCCACGTAATATGAATACTCATAATCGATTCCATTTTCCCCATCAAGAGTAAATGTTAATTGCTTTATTTCACTAGGATTCAAATTAACAGTTAGAGTTTGAGAATCTCTTATTTCACCTGTATTCTTTGCTAAGAGTTCGACTGTTACTCTAGCACTTTTCGAAACATCCGCTTCATTTTTCACCCAAAGATCAATGTCATACACAACACCTTTTAATAAATCAAGGGAAGATTCACCCCTATCTTGTACAACAACAACACCAGCAGATTCAGTACAACCAACAAACAATGCGGATGCTATCAATACTAAAAGTACCAAAATATTTTTCATTTTTTTCATTTTTCTCACCTATTAACAGTAATAGTGCTATTATATTACTATAATAATATTTAAATAATTCGTATTATTAAATACTGAGAGCATAAATTCCCCCATTCGGCAATAACCATCTCATTACTATACTAAGGTCATACCGTTCAGTTTTATGACAAAACGCAACGTTGAATTGTTGAATTAATGAAGAGGGGGTGGTGATTCAAGTCAATAAATCCTTAAGTTGGAAGTATCCCAATCCACAAATAAATCAAAAAACACAATTTTTAATCTACTTGCGAACTAAAAACTTAAATATTTAACCCACACAATAGACAATTATACAAAAAAATCGAATTCTGGTAGCGGTTTTTTAAAACACATTTCTCCATATCGGAGATTAGTACACCTTTTCCGACATGGAGATAGCAGCATGTGCATATCGTTTTTATAAATCTGGCAACTTTCTTATCAGCTCTATGAGGACCTGGACCTCTCCAGAGAGATTCGAATCAATTAATTAGTAAAATAAAAAACCAGTAAATTTGTAAAAATCTGTTTTTTGTTTATCGATTTAATTGTGAAACCAGACTAAAATATCAATTATTCAACAGAACCGCCATGTGTAGGTTATCTTAGTGATTCTATATGATGCAGGAATATGTTCTTTTTGCAACTACAAACCCTTCATTTAACACAAAAAAATGTATTTATAAGCATAGACTTATAATAATAGTAGAAAAATTAAGCCAAATGATAACGAAATTTAAGATTTCGCCCCAACCATGAGCACGGACGGTTGTGGGGGTGCCGAAGGCAGCGCGAAGTATGGTTAACGGGCGGGCAGCGGAAGGTGTCTGTCACTACGTTCAATCCAGATCCAGATCGTTCAAAAAATCATCAGGATTGACATCAATGCTCTGGAATAGATGCATATACCTTTCTAAATCATAAAAGTCTATTTTAATCAAACCAAGCTTATTTCTTGATTTCAGAAAATTGTAAAAGCGATTACTCATATTTTTTGCCATAATATCATTTTTATCTTTTTCTATCAATTTTTCTAAATATTGAAACATGGTTCGGAGTTCATTATTAGATACATCAAGATCAAAATTTTGAATAAAGTTTATCTTCTCATTCAAATAGCAATGTATTGAATATGATCTAACTTGCGCTATTTCTTTTTTCTTTATTAAAGAAATAAGTATTTTCTCTCCTTCATCCCAAAAATTTTGGGCGATGGTAATGTTACCTGTATTATTTGCTTGTTTTAAGAAATTTCTTCCTATCACGTGTTTAATGTGATAAGAATTGGGCCTAATGGATTCAGCCTGTCTAAAATGATTTAGAGCTTTCTCAAAATCTTTATTTGCTTGTTCTGATAACCCAAGCTGTAGCCAATAATAACTAATATTATCATAGTATTTTTTTAAATCATACAGCAATTTTTTAACTTCGTTATTTGGGAGCTTAAAAATTTTCCTAAGGACTTTTACTTTACAAAGAGATTCAAAAATAATCTTCCAATAGGTTATTTTGTATTCATCAACCTGTGGTGAAATTATAATTAGAATCTTACGAATATTTGCTATTATCTCATTCTTTGCTGCCGCCCTCAATATCTTATTTGTGAAAATATCACTTCGTATACAGATGTCGGAACTGCGTTTATCTCTTATAAAGTTCTCTATCTTATTTTTCAGATAATCAGCATTTACGTGGTATAACATTGGAACTAATTCCAAAGGGTAGTGAGGCAATTCTGCTTTATCAAAAATAGCCAAATTTATAAGAGAATCTCTTTCAACAGAATTTGTCTCCAACAATGGGGATAGATCTTTCATAAATCGATTTATAAATCCTTTACCATATGTAACTCCTAACATTGCCGACATCAAATCATTTCTGTCTGTAAAATATCCGATTTGTTTCTTTTCTGTTTTTAGTTTTGTTAATTCACCCAAAAATCCTTTTTCTATCAATTTTTTAACTACAATTTCTGAATACTGTTTATCCAATCTTGGATCAAAGAAATATTCACTAAAATTCTTATCAGTAAGATAATATCGCCTCTTCATGTGATAAAATGGTCTTGAGGTTGTTAATATAATTAATTGCCGACCATCAAGATTTTTTTTTGATAGTTTTTCAATAATCCAATAGTAATAGCTGGCATTGTCCAAAATCAGCGCAAACCTATTTTTAGTCTCGTGTGCCTTAATATAATTCAAAAGTGGATAAATATCAAAATATCTGCCTTGAAATGAAATGACTTCAAATCCATTTTTATAGAGTTCTGCGGCTATTCTCTTGAGAGCACAGGTTTTTCCCACATACGCTTTGCCAACAATTGAAAAATAAGATACTTGTTGGCCCATATTCGTGTTTATAATATCACTCAAAATCTGTCTACTGATAGGGTGAATAAAATCCCATTCAGAAAGAATATCTTCCCATTTCGGTTCATAACCTAAATAAAGACGGCTATCATATTCACTACTTAGTTGATAATCTGCTCTTAAATTCTCAAAGTTCAAATATCCACTGTATAGTAGCTTCCTCTCTAAATGCTGAGTTTTATTCTCCTTGTAATTAAGATTATCGAGAAAAGTTAGAAACTGCTCCGTTGTCCATTTGATAATTATTCCTCTTAATTCTCTGATTTTACTGATAAAAAATAATGAAGGATTAGGAGAGATAAAAATCAACTGTCCTCTAGAGGAAGAGTAACCCATGTTTTCATAAAGTTTCAAGTAATAATCTATATTAAATTCATCAAAAGTTGTGCCGACAAATATAAAGTTCTCTTTTTGCATGTCAAGACTTAAGCTGTTAAATTTATAATCATGAGAATACTGAATAGAATCGATATATTCCTCCGTGCTAAAAATATACCCCTCGGAAGGATTGTTCACACAACCATGCAATTTAATATATTCGGTACTGCTCTTTTTGGACAAAGTAGATTGTCTACTAATATTTTGTATTTTCAAGTCAAATTTATTTATTCTATAAACATTTTCGACTATGTCATCGATATTCGAGGTGTATATTTTTCTCCAAGGATATTTAGTTAAATAATAATGAAAAGAACAAGGTTTCACATCTTTAAAAATTTCAGTTAGAAAATCTGTTAAATGTTCCTTTGTCTTTTCAAATGCTACATATTGAGATACTTTTGATAATGAATATAAAATTACTTCACCATACTCAGCTGAGTTTTTATCGTAATTTAAAAGTTTGGAAATAATAATTTCTTTTAATTCATTAGACATAGGTATATCTTTATCATCTTTTGTTTTAGCTCCATATGAAAATCCTGCACCTAAAAAAAGAATAGGCGATTCTTTTATTAGAATATGCTTTAACTTTTGAATATCACTTTCGTTTTCCATTGTACTCCCCGTTGATTTTTTGCTTAGCGCGGTATACCAAACTTGGTCCGCATATCCCGCCTATTTAGTGTTAAATCCGAACCTATTCCATGTTCTGTTATAACAAGTCTTTCGACCTACAAAACCCCTCCAACCCATGCGACCAACCCAACCACAAGCATACCTCACGACGCCCTCCCGAAAGTGCCGAATAAGGAAGTGCGATTACTCGCTCTCCCTCTTCTAAGAACGGTACGTGAAAGTTTTTCCTTCATACTTTTGTTAAGGGATGTTGCCATGTACATACCAACGCAATCATTTTGATAAATAACGCATAATATAAATTTCTGTTGTGTAACTTAAAGGCTTCTAATTTGTTTCGAAACCATCAACTTCTACTCACCCAAACATCTAAGCTTGATCAAGACATACTCCATCTTCATTAAACCCATCCGGCCAGCTGTCTTCTAATTTCCGCTTTTTCAGCTTCAGTGAACGGCAATGCCTGATAGTGGTTCATACTTGTAAATGAATCATGCCCCTGCCTGAGACAAATAAAATTCATCGGTAACCCTGCTACATACATCCAGGATTCAATTGATTTTCGTGTGGTCTTAGGCACGATCCCTTCATTCCCAAGCCCGGACTTACCAGCCCAACGTTTCAGATTCTCATTCCAGACTTTTACTGCCGATGGCCTCTTATTCTTAAAAAAATAAGGCAGTTCACTCACCAGCTGCGGCGGTATAGGATGGATATATCTCTCAGGTGCCACCCGTTTAACCTTTTTTTGTGCCTCCCTGGGTAAGTGGACCGTATTTCGTTCCCGCAACCACCATTCAGGATGATCATAGAACCGCTGCACCTCAACATACCGCATCCCCGACCAGAAACACACATTAAAAATAGTTCTGAGATAATCCTTATCAATGTTGGAGACAATCCTGTCATAATCAAAAGGTGACAGGACCCTGACCCTGTGCCCTTTATCTGAAGTTATGAATATCGGTTCAGGCATAACATAACCGTATTGTTTTATTAAAACTTAACCTTTTCACTGGATTTTAATCATATTCCCTGCTATGAACAGACTTGAAACGCATCAAAAAGGTACAGTTTTGTTATAAAACTTAACCGTGGTTTGTATAGCTAGATAACAGCAGTTGCCCGGTTCAGATATTGGAAGAAAGAGTCAAAAGGAATCTTAAGTTAAAGGTCTCTTGTAACTCATAACCCTAAAGTCTTTGTATACCTGTGCTCTTGCACAAAAAACGAGGATTTAGGGCCCTATATTTTCGTTTTGGGACAACCTGCAAGGCATACATTATACCTTTCAGAGTAAACACACCGCCAACGTGGCTGTACGGTGCTATAAAGGTGTTTTTTGGCTGTTTACAGTGGAATTTCCAGTGGCATTATCAAAAAGGTGTGATCTATTATTATAAGCCTATGTGTATAAAAACAAAAACAGCATGTATAACCGTGTGTGTTCGCAGTTGCAAAAAGAACATATTCCTGCATTCATATAAAATCGGTAAGACAATCCGTACACTGTGGTTCTGTTGAATAAGTGATATTTTAGTTTGGGTTCGCGGATAAATCGATAAACACAAAACAGAATTTTACAAATTTACTGGTTTTATATTTTACTAATTAATTGAATCGAATCTCTTGGGAGAGGTCCAGATCCTCATAGAGCTGATGAAAATACATACTTTATATACTACAAAAAAGTTGCCAGATTTATAAAACTATATGTACATACTGCAATCTCCATGTCGGCAAAGGTGTACTAATGCCCGACATGGAGAAATGTGCTTTTAAAAAAAAGCTCCTTTTCTCTCCACTGATCGCAGTATCTTTGGTCTTGGTCAGGTCTGGCCGTGTGGTGGCTGGTATTCTTGTAAGCATGGGGTTCTGCAGGTTCTGGCCAGCATCTACCTCTTCACTACAATACACTGCCTTTTCCTTGTAGCACATCTACCCTTGAGATCCTCACATGTCCTGGCTGGCTTTGAGAAGATACTTTACCTTTTCCCTTGCAGCTCTGCAATACATCCCGACAAAGATACTGGAAGCAGTGGTCAGAAAAGGCCTTCCTGGATGATATTCTGCCAGAACCGCACATGCAAAAATCTCTTTCTGGACTGCAACGAAGAGAATCTACCAGGCCTGCCATGACCAGGATCTCAATGTACAGGTAAGCCCGGACCGTCGATGATTTGTGTCAGTTCAGATACTCTAAAATAGTTAAAGCATTTATCCAGGTCACTGTAATCCCCATTCCAATAATAAGT
>JAIORE010000235.1 GCA_021108315.1 Candidatus Cloacimonadota bacterium | reverse complement strand
ATCCTAAAATTTGATTTGATTTTTTCATTTTTATTTCCTCCTTGATTTGTTAATTTTTTACAATCACTTTTATCACTTTTTGTGGCTAATGCTCCGTGTGCGCTGCGCCCATCTTTTCGGGCGAAGGCACGCTTGTTATACACAATTCTTAACAATAAATATACCAAAAATCCAAATTACATATCAGCATAATCATTTAATTTTATATCAGGAATATTTTCATCAAACTCTGAATCAATTAGAGATATTTGTCTTTTAATGATTCTTCTTTTTTCTAACGCTGGTATTAGACAAAACTTATAAAATTCATTTTTATTAATATCTGAAATAGATGTAATATGAGGAAATAAGAGTTTTAAATATGCTGTTGAAAGACGAATAACTGCTTTAACATCACGTGTATCAGAACCTTTGGGTATTTTAATAAGTTTTCCAACTATATACGAGTAAATTGATTCATTTCTCAAAGAATGTAGTATCTCAGAGAAATATTCAACATTCAAAGTTTGTCCTTTCAAAATTAAGTCTTCGTTAATTCGGATCAGTTTCCAACCTTCTATAAAACCGTGGAATCTATCAAGTAAAGCGGAAGATTGGAAAAAAGAGGGTAGATTTGTAAAATATCTATTACTGATAGGTTGATTAGATGACGAAAGAGGTATATTTCCTAAAAGCATTAAGCCGGCGGAAGAAATCCCATTATAATTTGCAATAGAAAATTTCCCTGATTCAAGATAGTTTTTTAAGGCTCCTTGAAGCTCATTTTCATTTGAGAATTTAATTGTTTCGATTTCATCCATTGTGACAAAATCATAATTTTCTATAATTCCCGATGTTTTTTTCTGAATATCATAAAGCAATTTCGCACGAGAAACCACACCACCACTAAACATCCAACCATACTTCGATATATTACCAAAAATATAAGATTTACCTGTCCCTTTTGGAGCTAACTCCATAACATTAAGATTCGGTTCGACAAATACAAGAAGTCTGCTAATAAAAAGAAGTTTTTTGGTTAATGAATCAAATCCTTTTCCAATTTCATTGAAGTCCGGATTATATTCCATTGCTCGAATTAGAACATCTATCCATTCTTCCAATGAAAAATTGCTTCGAGCATTTTTAAAATATTCTAAATCAACTTCGTAGGGCTTAAAGGGTTTGAATTTAATCAGCTCAACTACCCCTTTTTCTTTTTCTAACGGAGGAATATAAACCAGAGAAATTACTCCCCAAACTTCACCATCTTTTAACTCAGGATGCTTTTTAGCTATATAGTCTGGAATTCGACCTTCATTTGGTTTGATTCCTAAATCAGGAATTGAAAACTTCAAAACATCATTTCTAATGTCATTCTCTACTATAAACCTTGTCAGAATGGTCATCTCTTCTCTATGTGTTCTTAATTTACTTTTGAGATTGTTCTTTTGTAATGGAATATGTTCTTCCATAAAATTTAATAAGGCGTTAGAGTCTAAATTTCCGTTACTATTAGTATATCTTTTAATAAGCCAATCTTTTATAAATGAAGGTAATATCTTTCCAGAAAAAACATTATATCTATCAGGTGATTTGTAGATTGATTCCTCTGGAAAATGTTCTTTGATTTTTGCATCTAAAGTCGTCACAATTGAATCTCCTATAATTTTCTAAAACAGCTCATTCTCAATCAAACCACCAATAATTCTAACTTTTAAATCGTAATTTTTATTATCAATTATTAAATTACAGTTATAATTGTCTAATCCAAAACCGGATAATTTAATACTCCACATCCCATTTTTAGATTCTTTGAAATTTAATATTTTACCATCAATATATAACTTAGGAATCGTGAATGGTTTGGGAATAATTGAGACATTCAATTCCGGTTTTTTTATACTAATATTTTCATTTTCTAATCTGTAAGAATATTCAATATTATTATCAATCTTTACCAATTCAATAAAAGGAACAATAACTTCTTCCGGTGTAGCTCCTCCGTGAACCTCACGGTATGGAATTTTATTTAAAGATTTATGCCTTAATGCAATCATAGCCTGCTTTCCTTTAAGTTTACCTTCATCAATTTTATGAACCAGAAAATCATTATCACTTCTAATATTATCTTCTGTAAACATACAACGTCCTTCGTGGCTGTCATTTTCAAAATCTAGAGTTTTAAAATTTCCATATTTTTTCTGCGCAAGAAAAGTAAAGCCGTGATCAGATACAATTTGGATTTTGTCTGCTGAAGTATTATTTATATTTACCTCAATAATTTCTTTAATGCAATCAAGTTGTTTTATCAAACTATTTGGATGTTTAAATGGATGTTCAGAATGATTAAATCTATCAAAATCGAGAATATGTTCAGCATTATCAAAACGATTATTATCTGTAGTAGATGGTATGTTTACTCTACTAAAATTAGAATATGAAATTGCATAATTACTTTTTTTACAAAAAATGTTAAGAATATGAATAATGTAAGGTAACCACTCTGCACCTAATCCATCAATCCACAAACATTTACAATCTTTAGAAATCTTTGTAAGTTTCAAATTATAATACCAATCATAAAATGAGGAAGAGTTTTTATTTTTTTCAACAAGAATTGCATTCAATCTTTCTGTTTTTGAATTAATAACCTTTGAAAGACAATATTCTTGAAAGTAATCTTTTATCCATTTATTTGAAGAATCTACCTCTACATTATCCCAATTCATATAATAAAAAATATCGGAATAATTTTTTTCTAAGAAACTGATATTAAAATCATTTTGAGAATTATTATTAAAATTTCTCAATATAAATAATCTCTCTGAAAAAGTGATATCAGTTATTAATTCACTTAAGTTTTCTATAGAGTTTTTACTATTCTTTAAAAAAAATGAGATTTCATTTTCAGTGAATTGATAAGAAATTTTTAAATCCTTATGGATAAAACTTAAAATTTTCTTTCTTTGGTTTAGCATATCATTGTTGATAGTTAATAAATATGGCGTAATCCATAAAGAATGAAGAAAAGTTTTTTCAGATAAATCAGACAATTTTTCAAAAACAAAAGCAAGATATGATTCTTCTGGATTGTTTCTCAAAAGAAATGTTTTTTTTAAAAGCCATTTAGAAAATATGGCGTCAGATTCAAACCAAAGTTTTAGAAATTCATTACTCCTAAAATCCATATCTCTGATATTAAAATGAAGGGAAATAAAATCATCAAAATTCTGATTTCTTTTTACATCCAGATGCTCGATTTTTTTATTGAGCAATTCCCATAATTCATTTTCTCTTTCAATATAATCAAAAGGAACATAAAAATGATGAATTTCTGAAAGTAGTTCTTTATAATTTAAAATCGGAACCATTTGGAAAATCGGGTCAGGTAAATACTTTTCATAAAGATAACTCAAAACTAATGAATTACTGATTATTTGAAAATTACTTTCCTTTTTCCAAACATTCATCCATTCAGAAGAAGTTGAAAGTATTTGAAGTTTTGTTTTAAGTTCACTTTTCAATTGATAAATAGTAGTCTTTTTTTCATTCGGTTCATCTATTTCCCATATTGGAATTAAAGCTTCTCGCCTATGAAATCTTTTAAAAAATAATTTCATAAAATCGTCTCTAATTCCCAAAATAGGCAAATATATTCGTTTATTATTCCTATTGTTTTCAATCTCGAAAATAGAGTTAAGAAGAGAGTTGAATGTTATATCGTCACAAAATCTTAAAAATTCACCAAATGGCAAAAATGTTGTAGTTGTCTGTACTTCAGAAAGTATTTGATGAATTGAATCAGGTGTTAACCATTTATCTTCGTTATCCAAAATTGTATTAATCTCTATTATATTTGAGATATTACTTAGGTATTTTACTACTGTTTTGAATGAATCCTTTTGATGAACAAATATTATTCTTACAGGATATCTGCGAGCATTGGGAATATTTGTATTGATGTCTTGCTCAATTAAAGTAAATAATTCAGAGATTGAACTAGTTTTTACCAACATAATTTTCCTCAGATTAAATATTTTTCAATAATAGATATTATTTCTTTGTGTTCTGAACCAATTCTTTTCAAAATCAGTTTTAAATCTCCATTAAACTCATCAATTTTGTGATTAAAAGATTTGATATCAACCCTAATAGTTTCTGAGAAAACAGGTGTATTTTCAGATAAAATAACTGAATCAACTCTACTCTGTGTAATTAATTTTCGAAGTTTTTCATTATTCCAGTCTTTTACTTTACTTACAACATTCTCTTCTTTCCAAGCATCTACACCGACTTCTTCGGGCATACTTTGTCGAATAAATTCAATTACTTCTTCCTCTTCATTATCTTCAATTGATACATTTTCGATTGTTTTTAGCCAGTAAATAAATATTGGTTTTGCGTCAGTATAATCTTGGAATAATCTATTCAAATCAAAATTAACTCTTGAGATAATCTCAAGAGTCTCCTTTACTTCGTCGTGAGAAAACTTCGTATCTATTGAATCAAGTAGCATCGTTATCAAGTTTATGGCAGTTTGAATATTTTCAGAAATATCTTTTTTATGAGAAAAAATCCATAATGGAAGTTGTGGTTTTTCTTTTATCCAATTTCGAATTGCCCATTTTACATCATTAAGACTATCTTTTTTTTCAATTTCAAAAATATTACATAATTCAAGAATCATTTCTTTTTCTTCTATTGTTCCCAATCGAACTTCCAACTTCTGAGAATTTTTTTTATTTGTCCAATATTCAAATAAATTAATTACTTTATCACGCATTACTTCTTTTTCAAGAGGCCGTCCGGTTCCTGCTTCAAAAAGTTTACCGACATAATCACGCAAAAGAAAAGCAACAGTAGCAGAATGAATCATATTCGGATAAATACCAAAAGGTGGTTTAGTTAAAAATATAAGAATATTACCCAAGTTAAAAACCTCACCTTTTCGACGATTTATCACTTCACGAACCTTAGTGGACATAATTTTAATCGGATGATTATGATTTATTCCATATTTTAGAACAAGGTTTTCCGGTTTTACGATGTAGTTCCGATTTTCATCTTTTAAAATTTCACGAGTTAATTTTGCAGGATTTGATTTTGTTTTTTGTTCAAGAATATCAATTGTATCAGAAAAAAGAAAATTCTCAGTTACTGCTTTTGACATTTTTGAATCCCAGATATTTTTGTTTCCTAAAGTATTTTTGAGAGTATTAATACCATAAGAAAATATTTTATTCATCAAATCCTGATTTACAATATTTGAAAAATAATAAAATAATATTTTGAATTTATTATTGAGAATTTCATCATTGTTAATAGCTAAATACCAATCAATAGAACCGGTTGAAAATTTTGTAACCCATTGCGATATAACTTTTTTCGCATAGCCTAAATTCATATCAAGTTCTTCTTTCATATTATGATTACCAGCTACGTGAGCTTGAGCCTGATAATCAATAAATTTGTTAAAAGTTTCATTATCAAAAACTTCATTTGCAATTACAAAAATGATATTTGAAAAACTGTCATCAGATAAAATTTCTTTTATACTGATTCGAATATTTTCAAGCTCCGAATAATCCATTGAAATAAACAAAGCAATATGAATTTTATAAGAATCTTTAAATGTTTTTTTGATTTTGTTTTTTAGTATGTGAACATTGTCATTTACATCAAAAATCTCTAATTTATTATCTCTTAAAATAGTAGAAGTTAGAGAGAGTTTTATATTTTGTTTTTGTTCTGTATCAAGAATTTTATTTATTGATTTGTAGCTTTCAAGGAGTCTGTCCCGAGATTTTGAAATTTCTTCAACAGGTAAAGCGGAACTTTCAATCAAGAAAAGACCATCAGGGTTTTTGCTCACAATTTGATTTTTATGTAAATAAATTAGAGCTTGTTCCACTTCATTATAGATAGTTGTAGCAGTGAAAATAAGTTTGATAATTTTCTCATTTGGTTTTATAAGTTCCACATTATCAACATATCTATATAAAACATTAAGTAACAAAACGCTTTTAAAAACCTTAAAATATTTTTTACTTTGAGATTCCACTTTTGTTTTAAATAGATTAAATCTGATAATCATTGGTAAATATTTTTGTTTATCACTATTTTTAAAATCCTCAAAAAAGAAATCAAAGAGATATTCTGCAGAAAGAAGTTTTTCTCCAAAATTAGAAGGATTCTTTTTTATAAAATGAAGAAAACCTTTTTTATTATCATATAAAAACTTGAATATACTTCTTTCAGAAGAACCAATATTACGTGAGACAAAAGTTGACAGATAAGCTGTATAAGGATGAATAGGAAACAAATCTCTAATCATATCACTTATTGCAAATCCTTCCCTTTCTGAAATTACAGATATTGGTTTCTGTAAATTATCAAAACACTCATTTTTCAAAATATTCCATTGTTCTATATTTTTTTTCTTAATCGCTGCTCCGATTAAATGGTAGTTTGTAATTGGTTCCATTACATATTCAAAACTATGAAAACGACCGAGAACTTTCTTCATATCTTTAGTAGATAATTGTGCTTGCTCTGGCGTTCTATGGCTAATAATAAATAGATAAATACCGTTTAAAGATGATAATTCTGCTATATCTTGCAATTTCGATAATAACAAACTACTATTTTGCATTTCCAAAATTGATGTAAATTCATCCCAATAAATAATAAGTTTATTGGCTATATTTTGTTTTTTGAGTTCATCAAGAACTTGAATAAGCCATTCATCTATTTTAGTGTGTGAAAAATGGATTTCAGTCTTTGATGATAATTCTTCCAATTTTAAAAGAAGTGTTTTATCAAATTGTTTCAATTTGCCTAATAATTCTTCTGTATTGCTTACATACATTTTCAATTCAATATTGTCTTGAATAATCTTATTCCAATTCATATGCAATGGATTTTTCTCAATTATATCAATCATACGATCAAAATCAGTTTGAGTTGAAATTGTTATTTTCTGTCTATCCAAAGCTTTTTTTACAGCTTTTTCAATCTCAAGAGAAAAAGTTGTATTATCCCTAATTTCACCTGTCCCTTTTAATATTACAGGAAATACTATATTGTCTTTTCTGAACTTTGTTAATCTGATTTTTAATTGCTCATCTTTTATTTTCTCAACAAATTCTGATATATCTTCTAACTCATTATATAAAAGACTTTTAATAACAGCAGTGGCGAAACTCTTTCCTGTTCCGTAAGTTCCTTGCATCCAAAGAGAAAGTCTGTCTTTATGTAATGTACTATCAATTGATGAAAGAGTTTCCCTCAATATTTTATAGAATTGTTTATTGGGGATAAATGTTTTCCAAAAGTCTTTTTCTTCTTTTGTTAAATCATAATAAGGTTTGAATAAATCAATGACCTCCAGTCGAACTGGAGGTTTGAAATATGTGAACCGCTGAAAGCG